>NZ_LN831025.1:1500000-1766442 GCF_001457695.1 Campylobacter jejuni
GTCTTGAACCTTGCATTTTAGCCTTAAACTCCAAAGCATCTTTAAAAATTTCATTTTCTAAATTTAAAGCCAAACCTTCTCCTGTTTCATAAGCCTTAGCACCGATTAAAAGTCCCATAGCGCTAATGTCTCTTGCTCTAAAACGCTCAAGCTCAGCACTCAAATCCTCACATAAAAAACACTTTCCAAAAGGATAATGCCCTAAAACCTCGCCTTTTAAAAGTTTAAAAAATTGCTCTTGTTTTTTAAGTTCCTTGGCTTCTTTAGAAATTTTATAAATTTGGATCAATTCTTTTTCGCTAAAATCATTTGCAAAATGTGATAACTCCACTCTTTTACTCAAATAGCGATTAAAAAGCTCACTTTGAAAAGCTGAAATTAAAAACTCTTTCATTTTTACATTTTTCATCTTTTTGCCACGCAAAATTTCAAACCCTTCTTTGTAATTATCCCCAAATTTTCCAAAACGCTGATAACCAAAATAATTCGCAAAACCTTGTTTATCCAAATTCATCAAAGCTTGTTCTAGTTTTAAAGCATCACTTGGTAAAACTTTTTTTAAGCGTATGAAAAAAGAATTTCCTTTTAAATGCCCTATCCTTAGCTTGTTTTCATGGATAAAAGTTTCTAAAATTTTAAGTTTAGGATGAGAAAAATTTGACAAAAAACTCTCAAATTTTTTAGGCATAGAAAGGTATTGAAAGGTTGATCCTTGCTTGTCTTTAAGCCCTGCATAACCAAAATCTCTTATTTTAACCCCACTTGCTTCGCTTAAAATTTTTAAAGCTTCATTTGTGGTTAAATCTTTTTTATTGATATGCAAAATAAGATGCTCGCCCTTACCACTAAATTCATACAAAGGTCTTTCACGCACTACAAAATCATCGCTATTTTTACTAAAATACGCATTAATAGGGCTGTGTTTTAAACTATACAAAGGCTTAAAAATGGTGTTCTCTTCCGCTAAATCCATATTTTCCTTTCACTGCTTTTCCAAAGATATTTAATTTCACGCCGTGTTTTTTGGCTATTGTTTTTATATTTTGACGCTCTTTTTCATCAAAAGCAAACAAAATTTCATATTCTTCTCCACTATAAAGCGTATAATCATCAAGTTTTTTAAACCAAGAAATACCACATTTATTTAAGGCTAAAAGCCTTGATAAATCTTTGCTTAAACCATCTGAAATATCCATAGCACAAGAAATTAAAGGTGCGATTTCATAAAAAAAACTAGCTCTTAATTTTGGCTTTATAAATACATGGTTTGGTTTTAAAGCACCCCCATTTTGTAAAATTTCAAGCCCTTTTAAACTTCGCCCTAATTTTCCTGTATAAGCAAGCAAATGTCCCTTTTTTAAACCTTTTCTAAAAACAGCTTTATTGTTAATCTTTGAAATGATAGTAAGACTAATGTCTATTTTATCATTGCTTATAGTATCGCCGCCTATGATTTTTATATTAAATTTCCTAGATGTTTTTAAGAAGCCTTTTTGCAAGGCTTTGATCTCATTTTCGCTTAAATTTTTTGGTAAAGCAAGTCCTAAAAGTGCGTATTTTGGCACAGCATTCATCGCAATAGCATCTGAGATATTAACAAGCATTGCTTTTGTAGCAATTTGCTCTAAGCTAAGCCACTCTCTTTTAAAATGCACGTTTTCAAAAAACAAATCCTTACTAAAACACCAATCATCAATAACAGCTCCATCATCGCCATTTTTTTCATTTAAAAAAGCTTTGATAATAAAATCTTCTTTGTTCATAATGCGTGATTTTATAAAATTTCCTTTTAAATTCTAGTGAATTTTAGAAAAATTTTATATAATATAGAAATATTTAAGGAAAAACCATGAAAAAATTAGAATTAAGAATTTTTAGATTTGATAAAACCAAGGATTATGAGGCTTATTATAAACCTTATATTTATGATAATTATGAAAATTTTGCAAGCTTTTATGATCTGCTTTTGCAAGTTCAAGATGATGATATTTATTTTGATTTTGATAAAGATGAAGATACTTACATAGTTGTAAATAAGCAAATCATACCACTTTTTACACCTTTGGAAAAAATAGCAAAAGAATTTGATTTTAGTCTTTGTATCGAACCTTTAAGCACAAAAAGAGCTATTAAAGATCTTATCATGGATAAAAATGATTTTTTAGACAAATACAAATATCTTGAAAAATTTGGCGATGAAGAAGATAAAAAGCTTTATGCAAAATATGATTATTTATATTATGCAAGTGAAATTTTAGACTATCTTCCTGAATATATGGGCGATGGAGTGTTTTATTTGGCTTCAAAAATGATAGAAAAATATCCTGAAAAAAAGATAGAAATTTTAAAAACTTTAGCAGATAAAGAAAAGGGTATTTTTTATCATCTTGAAAGCAAAAATGAAATTTTAGAAACAACGATCAAAAACCTACAAAATGAAATTTTAAATTTAGGGCTTTTTGATAAAAATATTTTACACTTTGATTTACCTAAAACCAATGCTTTTGATAATGAGATCAAAGAACTTAAAGAAATTAAACATAATTTTAAAGATTTCAATATAGCTTTTTATGGTTTTAATGCTTGCGATACTTTAAAATCCAAACTTAAGGCTAAATTTATTTCCTATGAAAACAGTACAAAAAATAATGGCTTTAGCTTGCTTAATCTAAATCCTACGCTAAGCTATAAAATGGCTGCAGATATTGTTTTGGACGCTTATGATAGCGGGGCTGATTTTATGGTAGTAAAAGAAGAAAAAGATTTTTATCTTTTTGATACTTGTGCTAAAAAACTTATGCAAACAAGCGGAAGGGAATTTGAAGACTTTTATATTTTGAGCCATTTTGAGTTTTTAGCCCTTATCGAAGGCATACAAGCTCCATCATTAAAAAATCACACTTTAAAGGTTAGTTTGATATGAAAATCTCTTTAGAATGTAAAGATCTCATCATAGAAAAAACTTTAGAACTTTTTTTAAAAGATCATTTGGTAATGAAAAAAGATTGTGATTTCATCATTAGCGATGAAAAAATTCACACCGCAAAACCCTTATTTATCATCTCTAAAAACTCTCCATTTTTAAGCATACCATTTAGCAAAGAAGTCTTGTTTGAGTCTTTAAATGAATTTGATAATGCCTTAAAAGCAGCAGCTTTGCAACTTGCACTTGAACAAAAAAGACTGCTTGAAGAAAAAATTGACGCTATTGCTTTGGAATTTAAAAAAGATTATGAAAATAAAATCGATCTTGCCATAAAAGATCTTAAAAACAAACTCGTAAAAGCACTTAATGATGAATGATGAATTTATAAGCGTTAAAGACTTTTTTAATCACAATGAAAAAAGAAAAAAATTTCTTCAAAAACAAGAAATTAGTTCCCCTAAAGAAAAAATAAAAAAAGTCAAAGAAACAAAGCTTTATACAAATATAGAAAGTGGTAAATACAAAGGAAAAAAACTACTTTTACCTAGCCTTACAACAACAAGAAGTACTAAAAGCATAGTAAAAAGTTGTGTTTTTAATGTAATAAGGGAAGATTTAAGAGATAAAATTTTCATTGAAGCCTTTGGCGGAAGTGCTTTGATGGCGGCTGAAGCACTAAGTAATCATGCTTTAAAATCTTATGCTATAGAATTTGATGTAAAAGCTTATAAAATTGCTTTAGAAAATGCTAAAAATATAGATCCAAATTTAGAAGTTATCCACGCAAATACTTTTGAAATTTTACCTAAACTCATAGAAAATTCAAAAAATGAAATCATCTTATATCTTGATCCACCTTTTGATATCAGGGAAGGTTTTAGCGATATTTATGAAAAAATTTATCATTTTTTAGAAAATTTAGATTTAAAGACTTTAAATTTAATCATTTTTGAACACCACTCAACCATAAAAACTCCCGAAAAAATCCAAAATTTTCAAAAAGTCAAAGAAAAGAAATTTGGATCAACAAGTTTAAGTTTTTATAGCCTAAACTAATTATCTCTTCCTAAACTCCCTCTTCAACCTAGGCACATCTTTGAATGCAAATTTGATATACCCCCCCCCATACCAATTCTTACTTGCTTGTATCAAAGCTTCTCCTAATTTATAAGTAAAACATTCTTTTTCTTTTAAAGCTTCATTATAATCAGGATAAGTTTCTAAAGGAGGTAAGGCTAAATTTGGATTTTCTTTTATTTTTTCTTCATAGGCTTTTTGTTCAAATTTATGTTTGTCTTTTATATATAATAATACATAAGGCATTCTTATATATCCTAATATACTTTTTGAATTTTCTATCAAAGCTTGTCCTAGTTTATAGGATAGATGATTTTGGATACGGGATTTGGCTTTTCTATAATGATTTTTATCGGTTTGATTTGAAGGTTTATTTTTATTATTTACTTTTAAAACCTGCGACTCTCTTAAAATATCATATTCACTTAATACATTATAACTTAATATAATTTTTAAGAGATTATCTGTTTCTGTATAAGCCTCATTATACTCTATATCGGAATTAGAGAAAAAAAACAACGTCCCTTCATTAATGTATCGAAAATCAATAACACCGAGCCTAAATAACGAAGTTGAAAAAAAACAAAATCTATTACTTAATGGAAAATGAGATAATTCTCCGTTTTTATATAAATTTAAATAATAATCTATTGACATTTCTTTATGAAATAACATATCAAATCTTGTAGTTAATATTATATCATATTTAATATTCATCATCTTTTCATATTTTTTTCTTAATTCCCTACCTTTATTATAAGAAGCTAACATTCCATGTTCATTTTCGGGCAATTCTGAAATCTCATATAATTTAGGGTTATATATTTTCAAAAGTGTTGTTATATCATTTTGAGACAACTTTTTATTATTCATAGTTGGAAAAGAAATATCATGATCATGCCATGATTTGGTTTTTCGATTAAATTCATTCCATGTATAAAAAAATATATCTACCTTATACCCATCTTTTAAATTTGGGTTTACTATATTCTTAAAAAAATTTTTACTTGTATACTCAAAAGTTCTCACATGACCATAAAGCTGTATTGCCAATCTTTTTTTCAAAGCTTATCCTTTATTAACATTTTAAAATCCTTATGTTTTTATTAACATTCTCCAAAATATCTTTTTCTATTTCATCATTATAAACACCAGCATTTAAAACCACCAAGGAGTCATCTTGATCTTTTAAGATTTTTGGCGATTTCACTATAAATTTCGTTCCATAAAGTCTTTTTTCTTGTTTACTTGGATTATTATCTAAAATATTTATAATTTTTTCAGCATTTAAACCTTGAAAAATCAAATATTGCCCAAATAAATGTGCTCCAAAAAGATAAACTTTTTTAGTAGTATTTTCTAAAATTTCATTTAGATATAAAATTTTCTCTTGATAATATTTTTTCATATCCAAAAATAATTTTTTATTTTTCTCATATTCATTTTTCAAAACTATATTTTGAGTATTGATGTTTTCATCTTTGCAAACATGATAAAAAATACTGTGTTCTTTAAAATACTGCTTTTGAATTATCTTAAACTTATGTTTTTGTAATAAAAACTCTAAAATATTTTCATTTAAAAATATGGTATGTTCAAAATTAAGACAATTTGTAAATTTATTTTCAAGCCATTTTTCCATATTTGGCAGTGAAAATATCATCTTACCCCCCATCAAAACAGAAGAAATTTCTTCTAAAAATTCATGAGGATTATAAATATGCTCAAAAGTATGACTATGGACAATAGTATCAAAACATCTATTATTAAAAATTTCTTTATGAAAAAATCCATCTATATAATCAACATTTTTATGTTTATTTTTCGAATTAGGCTCGACTATAGTCCATTTTATATCGGCTAAATTTAAGCAATTTTGTGAAAGCTTTCCGTGTCCTCCACCTATCTCTAAAACACTCTTAGAATTATTTTTTATGATAAAATCTGCAAATTCTCTATGATGCTCTTCCCAAAGAGCTCCAACAACCCCAGCATCATGTCCATTTGCATATAAAATTTCTAAAGGAGTAAGATTTTTAAGTTGAATCACACCTTCTTTAGAAATAACCCATTCTTGCTCACAAATCAAATCGTCTTTTAAATCACTTTTAACACAACCACAAAACAAAGGAAATTCATCTCTAGATAAAAGCTCTAATTCCGTGTCATTTATAGTACATTTTTGACGCTTAATAAATTTTATATCATTCATACAAAGCACCTTCAACACATTTTTTGCAAATAGAATGTTTATAATACTTACAATTTTTATGCAAATCTCTCAATGAATTAATCTTGGTATGATTCCAAAAATATTCTATAATACCCTTAGTTTTTGCCTCTTCACTCTTTAAAAAATCATGTATATTCCCCATTGGCATTTCATCGCCATAAAATGTACAACAAGGAAGAACATTTCCTTCAGCCGTGATTACTAAATTTTTATATGGAAATGAACACTGGAATTCAGATTTTTTTTCAGTAGTTTTACTTTTTATTTCTTTTTTACTCCTAGGAGGTTTAACCATCTCTTGAACACCTATCATATCTGCCTTATCTTTCCAAAAAGACATAAAATTATCCAATTCATGTTCATTAATTTCAGTTCGAACAAAATTTACACGAACCAAAGGAGTTAAACTTTGCATTGATTTTTTCAACTCAATCAAATTTAAAACATTATCAACAACTTTTTTATAATTACTTCCAGGTCTCATTTGCTCATAAAGTTCTTGCGAGTTTGCATCTAAGGATATTTGAATTCTATCAAGACCTGCTTCAATTAATTTCTTTGCTCTCTCTTTAGTTAATAAAGTTCCATTAGTAGAAAAATAAATATCCAACACTCCTTTATCCTTAGCATAACGAATAAAGTTTTCTAAATCGTCTCTTAGTAAAGGTTCATTTAAATAATTAAGTCTTATAGACTGTAAACCATTTACTACACCTTCATCGATAATTTTACAAAATAAATCATAAGAAATTTGAAAATGTTTTTTTTCATTATTTGACTCCACAGATAAAGGACACATTGGACACCTAAGATTACAAGTGGCATTTAACTCAAAATCAATTTGAATAGGAAAATTTGGAACCAACTCTAATTTAGAAGCCTTATCATACATTTCCCTATATGAAACCCATTTTTTCATCTTTAATCTTAGCAAGATTATTCATATTTTCACTACCATAAACACCTGTAAATGATGTCTTATTTCTTTTTAATTCACTCATTTTTCTCCTTAGTTTTTATTTTGAGTATCCAAATAAGCACGAAGCTCAACAATTTTTCCATCTTTCCATTCTATAATATCCACACCTTCAAGTCTAATACCATCAAGCATTAAGATAAATTCTATAAAAGTTGTATCTTTGTCTTGAAAAATATTTTTTGCACTAAAGTTTAACTCTTTACAACTTTTAAAAATATTTTGTATTGCTAATAAACATTTATCCTTACCTTCTATTCTTTTTACAACTGGATCCTCTAGTACAAAATTATCATTTAACAAATTCGCTATTTCTTTTAAATTTTTATCATTAAAAGCAGTAATATATTTTTTTGTTAATTCCCTAAGCATCTTTTATCCTTTCATATTCATCTGGGGTTCCACAAAATATAATTTCATCTAATGAAATTATGTGATATTTTATAATTAAGCCTTTTTTTATAAGATAATTATACATAGGAGCTACATATAATTCTCCCTTGCTAAAATCATTTTCAGTTTTCATTCTATCAAAAATTTCTTTAAAATCTTTTGTTTTTTTAAAATAATAAAGTCCGCTGCTACAAAGACTTGAAATTCTTTCTTTCTCAGCAGTTTTAATCACATTGTCATTTTCATCAGCTAAAACAAAACTCCATTGTTCTCCATCTGCCTCAAATACCTCTAAATAGCCATCAATTTTACAAAAATCCAAGGTAGTAGGTAAAGAAAAATTTGGCCTAAAGGTATCGATATTAAAAATTAAAATACTCTTATCATCTTTAATATTTGCCCTTTCTAATCCAAGTCTTACCGTATGAGCTTGACCTAAAGTTTCTTGTTCTAATCTTACACTTTCGTAAGATTTTATTCCTAATTTTTCACATTCTTCTTTTATAAAATTGCTAGTATTCTCAATATCTCTATACACAAAAAGAAATTTGAAATCTTTAAAATATTTTTTAAAACTATTTACAGCGTGAAAAAATACACTATTTCCTTTTAAATCAAGCATATATTTAGGTTTATCATAGCCCGCGTTTGCAAAACGACTACTTAGTCCTGCCATAGGAAATATTATAATCATTTGCTCTCCTTAAAAAATTTATCATAAAGTATAAAAGCATTTGCTAAAAAAGCCATTTGTTTTTCTTTAAAATCATTATGTAAAGGCAACATAGATAAAAACAAATGCAAAGTCAAAGCTTTAATATTATCATCTATATTAAATATATTTAAAAATTCTTTTTGAATATCCAAAATATTTTTATCTTCTTCTATAAAAAACTCTATATTATCGCTATTAATTTTACACTCAAAAAATCCTGCAATAATAAAATCATAAAGCCCAAAAACAGAATGAACCAATTTTGCAAAATCATATTTTTTATCTCCATAAGGAGTAATTTTTCCATTAAAATCAAACCCTCTTGGATCAAAGGTTTTTATAGCACCAGCTCTAAAATCATACATAATATTTGAAAAACAAAAATCTCCATGTATTAATGAAAATTCATTTATATCGTTCATATAAAAATCTAGCTTATCTACTAGAGTCAAAATACTTGGATAAGATTTTGAATTGATAACAATATTTTTGTGCAAATCAATTCCGCTTTGTTTACTAAATTCTTGCAATCTTTTTAAAGTTTTTTCCTTGCAATTAAAATTTATATCTTTATCATTGCTTTTAAAAGAATGCAACTTATCTAAAAATTCTTTTAAAGATTTAAATATTCTTTTCCAAACATAACTAGGTAATTTTCCAAAAACATATAATTCTGCTAAAGTATTATTGCAAAGATATTCTATTTCATAACTATCCTTGCAAGTTACAACTTTAGGAGTATAAATAAATAGTTCTTTAGGCAAATTATCAAACCAATTAATCTCTGCTTTTATTTTTTCTTGCCAAGAAGAAGACTTTTTTATATAGCCATTTGAAATATCTATATTGTTAAAATTTCTTTGCGTGCTTACAGCTTTTTTAGAGTGGAAATAACTTGTTATAAGACCAAAATCAAGCCAAGTATTATTTTTCATAATATCAAAAGCATAAACTTTAGAATAAGATTTCATGCCGTCCACAAAAGAATAACCACTTTCAACTATACATTTTATCAAAAACTGAGGATGAGAAAAACTATAAGCTCCTGCTAAAATCAAATCATCTTCTAATGTTTTTGACAGTATATTAAATTCATCATTCAAATAAGCCCAATCATAATTTTCCTTAACTTTTGCAACCTGTAAAGAGTTTTCTTTGAATACAAGTTCTTTGAAAAAAGTATCCCCGTGTAAAATATAAAGTTTTTCATCAAAAGCACAACAAACATTTAAACAGTAAACCACAGATTCACCTAAAGATAAATTATTTGGCACAAATAAAATTTCAACATTAAGTTCTTTTAATTTTTTCTCATCAAATTTGCTTAACTTAAAATCACTGGGTAAAGATAAAAAAAATTTTTGATTAAAATTTTTAAAAAGCTCTATTTGATATTCATACAATCTTTTATTACCAAGCGGTAAAAAAGATGGAGGAATTTTTCCAAATTCTAAAGTAAAATCAGAAGATGAATATTTTGCAGAAGTTATGAGTATCATTTATTACCACCATCTTTATGAGGGTTTTCTTTTTTTAAAAGCTCTTTAATTTGCTCATAATTTAAGCTTATAAATTCAGACGGACGAATGGCTTTATCATCAACATAAAATCCATCATACCCACACCAAGGTTTACCTATGATTATCTCATCATACGGCACATCATGTTTTTGAAGCCAAGTAGTAATTGTAGATAAGGTATGAGTTTTAATTTTTTCAAGATCACCATCAAATGTACGCATGTTACGACTTGTAAAAATATTGATTTTAAAGCCTTGTTTTTTATACTCTTTTAAAGTTTTGATTAAAATAATATTTGGTTTTTTATCAATATAATCAACATGTTCTTCATCAATTGTTAAAGTTCCATCTAAATCAATAAGTAATGTTTTCATAATTTTACACTTGTTTTTTATAATTTTATATTTATTTTTTTATACAAACATATTAACATAATTTAGTATAATAATGGAAAAATCTAAGAGAATTTTATAAAAAAGGGAAATTATGTATTGCCCATTATGCCAAAGTAAAAATAATCAAAAAGAACTTTTTAAGACTTTAAATGCTTTTACTTCAACTGTAAAATTTGATACCAAACAACTTATTAATAATCTTGATGATAGTGATAGCGGGGGGGGGTATTGTAAAGGTGATAATATTATCACTCTAGTACAATGTAAAAGTTGTGGCTATGTATTTAATTCTACATTCGACTTAAATAAAATCTCACAAGAATATCAAAACAAAACCTACCTTTCTAGAAAAGATAGTATCAAAAGCTATGAATAATACGATAAAATTAATCGAAGAAAATTGTTTAAAATATATTAACAAAACAGTACTTGTTTAGAAATCGCTCCAGGAAGCGGAGACATGGTAAATGCTCTCATACATGATGTAAAATCTATGTACACCATTGATCCATCTTTAGTTTCTTTAGAAATGGAAAATATAAATAATCTTAAACATATACAAGGGTTTTTTAATTTTAATACATTAAAAACAACATTAAAAGATAAAATTGATTTAATAATTTTTAGACATTTATTAGAACATATTAATACTCCATTTGATTTCTTAAGTGATGTTGCAAAACTACTGAAAAATGATGGATTAGTGTATATAGAAATTCCAAATTTTTCAAAATCGGTTCAATACTCTAGGTTTTATGATATTTATAATGATCATTGTGGATACTACTCAAAAAACACAATTATTAATGTGATGTTAAAACTTAATTTTACTTTACTAGAAGATATAATTTTACATAATGGCGATATATTAGGCTTAATTTTTAAAAAAGAGTTATCTAAACCACAGAATATCCTATATCCAATAGAATTATTTGATAATACTGCCGAGAAATTTAGTTTAAACATTCAAAAATTAAATAATTTATTAAATAACTATAACTCTATAGGAATCTATGGAGCTGGCTCTCAAGGTTGCTCTTTGCCTTGCTATATCAATCAAGCAAATTGTATTAAAATCAAAAAATGCTTTGATCTTGATATAAGAAAACAAGGAATGTATTTACAAAATTCTTCAATTATGATTCAAGATCCAAATATAGAAAATTTTAAAGACCTTGAAGCCATTATCATAGCAGCACCTTTATATGAAGAAGAAATTATAAGATCTTTAAGAGAAAAAGGATATAAAGGAGATATTATTGCCACAGAAAAAAATATTTTACTTCAAAAATAATTTTTATAACCAAAGCAAAACTTTTTTCTTTGGTTTAAATTTTTGGAACACTTCTTGCTTGATCTATCATCAACAATAGATTAAAGGAAGAATCCATGAGAGTTTTAACGATATTTTTACTCTTTATGACAAGCATTTTTGCAGTGCAAATCAAGGATGTAGCAAACACTGTAGGTGTAAGAGATAACCAACTCATAGGTTATGGACTTGTTGTAGGACTTAATGGAAGTGGCGATGGAACAAGCTCTAAATTTACACTACAATCCATCTCAAACCTTTTGCAAGGTATGAATATCAAAGTAGATCCTAACGATATCAAATCAAAAAATACCGCAGCTGTTATGGTTACAGCCAAACTTCCAGCCTTTGCAAAAAGCGGAGATAAACTTGATATTACCGTTTCATCTATGGGTGATGCAAAATCTTTACAAGGCGGAACACTTTTACTGACTGCACTTCGTGGGATTGATGGTGAAATTTATGCTATAGCACAAGGCTCTATCTCAACAGGAGGTTTAACACCTAGACCAGGAGGAGCAGGTTCTCACTCAACTGCTGCAACCGTAATTGGCGGAGCTAATGTAGAAAGAGAAATTCCACAAAATTTTAGCCAAAATAATGATCTAACCTTAAGCTTAAAAGTAGCGGACTTTAAAACCGCAAATGATATAGAAAGAGTTTTAAATACCGTTTTTGGCGAAGAAGTGGCTAAAGCCATCGACTCTCGCACAGTAAAACTCAAAAAACCTGAAGATCTTTCAAATGTTGATTTTATGGCAAGAGTTTTAGAACAAGATATAGCTTATAAACCACAAAGCAAAGTTATCATCGATGAAAGAACAGGAACAGTGATTGCTGGAGTTGATGTAGAGGTGGAACCTGTTTTAATCACTCATAAAGATATCACCATAAAAATAGATCCAAACAATAACGCAGTAGCTAATCAAAATGAAATCGATATGAAAGATGGTGGTTTTGTAGATCCAAGTTCAAATACCTTAAGAATCAACAATGCAAAAAGCACAGTTGCAAATATAGCTAGAATGCTGAACAAGCTTGGAGCAACCCCAAATGACATTATCGCTATTATGGAAAATTTAAAGCGCGCAGGTGCAATTAACGCGGATTTGGAGATCATCTAATGAAAATGGATAATTTTTTAAATACTTATAATATGAATAGTGCTTTACTTGATCGTGCAGCCAAAGCAAGAAGTTTAGAATCAAGCATCAAAATAAATGACAATGATATAGTTACAAAGAGCAAAGAAGATGAAGCCTTAAAAGAACAAACGGATGCTTTTGAAGCATTTTTTTTAAAGCAAGTTTTAGACGTATCTTTAAAAAGTCAAAATTCACTCTTTGGAAAAGATGCCAGCGATGAAATATACTCTTCCATGTATAACGATACCATGAGTAAAGCTTTAAGTGGAGGTATGGGTTTTTCAAAATTATTATACGATTTTTTAAAAGAAAGGGGTTAAGTTTTTTAAATTTAGGTCGATATGGTTTGTAGAGGATTATAACTAAGATCAAGGAGGCAGAAATGATCAATCCTATACAACAAAGTTATGTGGCAAATACCACATTAAATACAAATAGAATAGATAAAGAAACTAAAACAAACGATACTCAAAAAACGGAAAATGATAAAGCGAGTAAAATCGCAGAGCAGATTAAAAACGGTACTTATAAAATCGATACAAAAGCTACGGCTTCTGCGATTGCTGACTCTTTAATCTAAAACTTTCATTCTCCTTTTTTTGAGAGAGAAAAGGAGAAAATATGCTTAAACAAAGACTTGATGAAGTAAATGCTATCTTAGCAAAACTTATTGCTTTAACCGAAGAAGATATAGAAAATATCAAAGTGGCTAAACATGAGAGTGTAACGCCAAGTGTAGAAGAAAAAAACAAACTTATCGCCGAATTTATTACAGCTAAAAAACAACTTGATGTTGCCTTGGTTGAGCTAAATAATAGCTCTACAAAAGGGCTTAGTGAACTCTTAGATGATGAAGATAAACAAAAACTAGATCTACTTAAAAAAAATCTTCAAAACCTTCATAGTAAAAACAAAGAGTATGCTAAATTTGTTCTTATTGTCAAAGATTTTCTTGATAGCTTAGTAAATAAAATGTTTGATATCAATGATGGAACAAATAATGCTTATGGAGATAAAAAGACAAATCCAGAGTCAATTTTCAAGATCAATGTATAAGGATTTATAATGGGTATTTTTGGAACATTATACACAGGTGTTACAGGCTTAAAGGCAAGCGAAGTTCAAATCGCAACAACTGGAAACAATATCTCAAATGCTAATGCAACTTTTTATACACGCCAAAGAGTAGTGCAAACTACAAATGGGTATATTACCACAGGTGGAGTTCAAGTAGGCACAGGAACTGCTATAGAAAGTATAGTGCGTTTGCATGATGAGTATTCTTACTATAAATTAAAAGGTGCATCAAACCAACTAGAATACACTAAATATATGGCTTCAACCTTACAAGAAATCGCTCAGCGTTTTCCAGACTTACAAAATACTGGAATTTTGAAAGATTTAGAAAATTATAACAAAGCTTGGAATGATTTTGCATCTAACCCCAATGAAAATGCCACAAAAATAGCCCTTGTAAAAGCTTCTCAAACCTTAACAGAAAGCGTTAATAACACTTTTGCAACCTTGGATAAAATCCAAAAAAAAGTAAATGATGATATTAAAAATACGGTTGATGAGATTAATAGAATCGGTGAAGAAATTGCTACTATAAATAAACAAATTTATGGACAAGAAGCCTTACCAACAGAACACGCAAATGAGCTTAGGGATAGAAGAGATGAACTTGAACTTACCCTTTCAAAGCTAGTTAGTGCAGTTGCAAGCAAAAATGAAATCAATCAAGACAATCGCCTTGATACAACCATCACTGATCCAGGACATCAATACAATCTAAGTATAGAAGGTTTTAGTATAGTAGATGGGATAAATTTTCATCCTTTAAAGCTTAATTATGATGATAAAAATAAATCTTATAGCATTTATTATGAAACTCCTGATGAAAAAGTTCGCGATCTTACTGCAAAGATTAACGGTGGACAGCTTGGTGCTCAACTTGACTTACGCGGTAGAAACTATAGCAAAAGCAAAGGAAAATATGAAGATGGAATTATCCAAGGTTATATGGATTCTTTAGATACTTTTGCTAAGACCATGATCAATGAAACTAACAATCTTTATGCGAGTTCTGCGAAAAGTTCTGTTACTTCTGATTATCTATCTGGACTTAAGGGAGATATTCCTTTAGTTAATTACGACAGAACCATACAACCAGGAAGTTTTGATATAGTCATTTATGATGATAAAGGCGATAAAAAACTCACCAAAACCATCACCATAGATGTAAATACAACCATGAATGATATCATGCGTCAAATCAATGCCAATACAGATGATAATGACAATAAAAATTCAAACGATGATGTTGATGATCATATCAATGCAAGTTTTAGCTACGATGCAAAAACTGGAGATGGTTTATTCCAAATCAATGCAAAATCAGGCTTTAAGGTAGCCATTGAAGATAAAGGCACAAATTTCGCAGGTGCGTTTAGCATAGGTGGTTTTTTCAGCGGAACTGATGCAAGTGATATGAAAGTAAAAGATTCTATCTTAAATGATCCAAGCACAGTAAGAGCAAGCTCAAATGGGGTTGATAGTGGCAATGACATGGCAAATAAAATCATCCAACTTCAATATGAAAAAGTTAATTTTTATAATGAAGATGGCACTATCGATAATCTTACTATGGAAGAATATTACCGCAAACTTACAGGTAAAATAGCCTCAGATGGTGAAAATAACAATGTTGTAAATTCAAGCAATGAAACTCTTTATAATTCTGTTTATAGCGAATACCAATCTAAAAGTGGTGTAAATACAAATGAAGAATTAGCCGCTCTTATACAATATCAATCAAGTTACGGCGCAGCAGCAAAAATCGTCTCAACTGTAGATCAAATGCTTGATACCTTACTAGGACTTAAATCTTAAGCTCTAGTAATATCAAGTGAAAAATTTTATCCATCTTAAAGCCAAGCTTGATTTTTTAGCCAATCAAAAAAACACCAATCATTCCCTTTTTGAAACTCCAGATCCTTTGCAAATTGCTAAAATTCACAATGATGAATTTACTGCCTTAATTTGTGCTTTATTTGCCTATGGAAATGCTAAAAATATAGTAAATTTTCTAAAAAAACTTGATTTTTCTTTATTAAACCTTCAAGAAAAACAAATAAAAAAAGAACTTAAAAATTTAAAATACCGCTTCCAAAATGAGAAAGATATACAAGAAATTTTTATCACTCTTTCAAGACTGAAAAATGAAATTTCACTCTACGAACTTTTTTATCAAGCCTATGAAAAAAGAGAAAATACCACAGATGCCATCTTAGCTTTTATACAAAAAATCAAAACCTTAAATTCATATTCAAGTTATGGGTATGATTTTTTCTTTGGAAAAATTTGGCAAAACACCCCTAATTCACCTCTTAAACGCTATAATATGTATCTAAGATGGATGGTTAGAAAAGATGAACTTGATCTTGGACTTTTTACCAAAATTCACACCAAAGATCTTTTAATTCCACTTGATACACATACACATAAAATTTCCTTGACTTTAGGACTTCTAAAGCGTAAAATATATGATTATAAAAGTGTTTTAGAACTCACGCAAAATTTAAAAAAATTAGATGCAAATGATCCCATAAAATATGACTTTGCACTCTATCGTTTAGGGCAAAGTAAGGAAAGACAAATTTAAGGAGTGAAAAATGGGCTTTGAGCACTTAGATACAATTTATTATTTCATACTTTTTTTTGTAGCTCTTTTTGCTGGTTTTATAGATTCTATTGTAGGTGGAGGAGGGCTTATTACTCTACCAGCACTCATAGCCTGTGGGATTCCTGCGCATTTATCTTTAGCAACAAACAAACTCCAAAGCGTCTTTGGTTCTTTTACGGCTACTTTAACTTATTTTAAATCCACCACTCTACCTCATCTTGCTTGGGGTGTTTTTTCTACAGCCTTAGGAGCAGCTATAGGAAGCTATAGCGTTCTTTTTGTAAAAGATGAGCAATTAAAGCTTATTATCTTAATCTTTTTAACTCTTACTTTCTTATATACAGCCTTACGTCCTAACTTAGGCAAACACGAAAGCGAACCTAAAATAAAAAATATCAAAATTTTTCATTTAATTTGTGGCTTAACTTTAGGATTTTATGATGGATTTTTAGGGCCTGGAACGGGTTCATTTTGGATTTTTGCTTGTGTGATGCTACTAGGTTTTAATATGAGAAAAGCAAGCATTAATACTAAAATTTTAAATTTCACTAGTAATATCATTGCTCTTGCTATATTTTTATGGCAATACGAACTTTTATGGGCTGTAGGCTTGCTTATGGGCGTAGGACAAGTTTTAGGAGCTTATTTAGGCTCAAAACTTGTATTAAAAACTAATGGAAAGTTTATAAAAACTTTATTTTTAATCGTTGTAGGAGCTACTATCATTAAAGTAGCTTGGGATTATTTTAGTTAAAATTGATCCCTGAGCTAAGCTCCCACATAGGTAAAAATATACCTAAAGCCAAAAACAAAACTAAAAGCGCCACAAATAAAGTCATCATAGGCTCTAAAAAAATCAAAAATCTATCCATTAAATTTTCACTTTTTTGTTGATAATATTTGGCAATTTCTTCACTTAACACTTCAAGTCTTCCGCTTTTCATCGCAACACTAAGCATAGAAAATACCAAAGAATCAAAAATATCAATCTTTTTAAAAGCCTGACTTAACTCAAGACCAGAATCTATAAAACTAAAAAGTTTTTTATACTGAAAAATTAAAAATTTATTTTCAAGCCCTATAATAGCTAAATCAAAAGCTTTAGATATTGAAATTCCATTTTTTAAAAGCAAAGAAAAAACCATAAAAAAATAATAATTTTGATTATAAATAATCAAACGAGAAATCAAAGGTATTTTTAAAAATAAAAAATCGCAAGAAAAAGCAAAAGAATGAAAATTTTTATAAGCTAAAATAAGCATAACAATAAAAATAACAAACAAAAATATGCAAAAAATTCCATAGTCATCTAAAAAATTATAAATTTCTAACATTACATGCGTGATAAAAGGCAAACTCGTGCCTAAATTTTCAAATAAATCTTTAAAATTAGGCACTACAAAAAGCATTAAAAACAAAAATGCTCCGATAATACTTAAAAAAACCAAAGTAGGATATCTAAAAGCCTTTTTCAATTGTTTTTGACTCTCTAAGCTTTTTTCTCGAAGTTTAGAAATTTGACTAAACACTTCGCTGATTTTTCCTGTCTTTTCAGCCGTTTTTATCAAAGCTAGCTCCGCACGATTTAATCCAAAATTAGCATTTTCAAAAGCTTGATTTAGATTTTGGGCTAAAATTAAATTGTCTAATATTTTTTTCATAATCTTGCAAGAATGCATAAGATATAATTCTCTAATCGCTTCTTGAACACTTAATCCAACTTCACACAACAAAGCCAGCTCTTTAAAAAAGAGTATAAAATTTTCATCTTTTAATCTCTGAAAATTAGATTTTTGAATTTCTTTTATATCAATGATTTTCCAATTCTTTGATAAGGCTTTTGCTTGTGCTGTATTTAAATTTTCAGCTTTTATAGTTTTTGTATAATTTTGATTGTTTTTAAGAAATTCCACTTCATAAAATTTCATCTTACAACCCTTAAAAGCTCATCTATACTTGTAAGACCTTCTTTGGCTTTTTTTAAACCTTGTTCAAACATAGTTTGAAAGCCATATTTTTTTGCAAGCTCCATTAAAATCGTTTTATCTTGATTTTCCCTAATTGCACAAGATAAATCTTCATTGATCTCTAAGCACTCAGCGATTAATTCTCTGCCAAAAAATCCACTATGATGACAACGCTCACATCCTTTTGGTTCAAAAAATTCACCTTCAAATTCAATATAATGTTTTTTGCTTTTTTGCTTACACCAAGGACAAAGTTTTCTAACCAAACGCTGTGCTATAACAAGACTCAAAGCCGATGCTATCAAGTAACTTTTTGCTTGCATATCCAAAAGCCTATCAATGGTGCTAAGAGCATCATTAGTATGCAAGGTGCTTAAAAGCAAATGACCTGTTAAAGAAGCTTTAAGTGCAATATCTAAACTTTCTTCATCGCGAATTTCTCCTATCATGATAATATCAGGATCTTGCCTTAAAATTGCTCTTAAAACACTATTAAACTCGACTCCAACTTTTGAATTGAGCAAAATTTGCTGCACTAAAGGAATTTTATATTCTATAGGATCTTCTGCGGAGATAATCTTTTTTTCAATACTTTTCAACTCATTTAAACACGCGTATAAAGTTGTGCTTTTACCACTACCTGTAGGACCGGTTAATAAAATCATTCCATTGGGACGATGTAAAATCTTTTTTAAAATTTTTAAATTTTTATCTCCAAGATTTAGTTTATGCAAATCCAAAATTTCTTTATCATGTTTTAAAATTCTTATAACAACACTTTCGCCATAAATCAAAGGCAAACATGAAACACGAAAATCATATCTTTCATTTTCAAAATCTAATTCAAAACTTCCATCTTGCGTTTTTCTTGATTCAGCTAAATTCAAACAAGCTAAAAATTTGACATGAAAAACCAAAGCTTCATAAATATCCTTCTCAAAAATAGCAAATTCACGCAAAATTCCATCAACCCTAAACCTAATCAAAGCATCATCATTCCTTGCTTCTATATGAATATCACTCGCATGAAAAGATAAAATTTCATGTAATAAAAAATCAAAAATTTGACTGATGCAACTTTGATCATCTCTTTTGTGATTTTCTTGCCATTCAAGTCTAAGCTTAATGCTTAATCTTTTAATCTCCTCTTGAATGCGAATTTGATTTAAAATTTTAGCTATCTTTAATTCATCGGCAATTACAGTGTCGATTTTTTCACAAATCATAAAAGTCTTAACTTGCTCTAAAAGCTCTAAAGAACAAGGTTTGGATCTAATAATCATAAAGCCATCATTGTTTTTAATAAGCAGAAATTTAAATTTTAAAAGTAAAGAAAAAGGTATACCTTCATAAATAAAATCATTATCTTCATCTAAATCAACAAAATGTAAATTACAAAAATTTGCTAATTTGTTAAAAAAATCCCAAGAAGTGATATTAAATTTAGTGCAAATTTCATCAAGACTTATTTCATTATCAATATAAGCTTGAAAAATTTTATCCATTCTACTTTCCATCTAATTCCATTAAACCATAATAATTTATATAAGCATCTAAAGCACTTTGAGCTTCTTTTTCTCCACCTAAAGCTCTTTTAGCCTGAGCAAAAATCAGCCAAGAATCTTGTTTTTGCCTGTCAAGTTCATTGGCTTTTAAAGCCCAAAATATTGTCTTTTGATAAGCTTTAATATCAAAATACTTCTTAGCTAAATTTAATGCCTTTTCATAGCTTGGATTTTGATAAAAAGATTTTTTTAAATCAGAAATATTTAAAATTTTAGAATCAATTTCTATCTTACTAATGTATGTATTTTCCTGCACTGCTTTAACTTCTTCCAATTCTTTATATAACTTTTCTCTAGAAATCTTATTTTTTTCTTGTAAAATTTGCGCTTGAAGAATCTTTTGCTCTAAATGCTTTTTATGTTCAATAGCTTGCAAATAAATATTTTTTTGCTTATTATATTTTTGCATTAGCACAAAAAAACAAAATGCTATTAATGATATTAGAATAATTAAAAATAAATATTTTAAATATCTTTTAAGTAAAAAATATTTATACCTAAGCTCAAGCTCTTTAATTCTTTCTTGCATATCTTACCTTAATAAACCATTCTCTAAAGCACTAAGCTTTAAAATATGCTCTTGACTTTTGTTTTTATCAAAAAAACTATTTATCTCATAAAAACTTTTTAAAGTTTTATCAATATATCTTAAATTTCCTTGAGAAATTTTTTGCAAAAACTTAAGACATTTATTTGAAAAATTCATTCCAAATTTCAATTTAATATAATCATCAAGCTCTAAAAGACTAATATTTTTCAATTCAAAACAAGCACTTAAACGACTTTTAAAATGCTCTTTTTTAAGTATATTTAACTTTTTATGAGAACTTAAAACAAAACTTATAGAATCACTATAAATCCTGACACTTTCTAACATTGCATAATCATACATTCCCACTTCATCAAGAATGATTAAACTCTGACCTTGTGAAATCAAAAACTCAATTTTTTCTTTTAAGAAACTCTGATCTTTAAAATTTTCATTAATAAAATCAACATTATATTTTTTTGCCAATCTTTGCAACAATACACTTTTACCACTACCACTTTTTCCCCATAAAAAAATAAAAGCTTTTTGGCTTTCTAAAATTTGATTGATTTGATGAAAAATTTCTTCTCTAAATGGAATAATTTTACTCATAATGCTTAAATCCTAGATCTTTAAGACTTGGAGCATTTACGCTATCTACTATACTTGGAGTGATAATAAAAACAATTTCGGTTGCTTTAGAATTTAAAACTTCTCCTTTAAACAAAGAACCTAGGATTGGAATTTTTGATAGAAAATTGATAGAATTTTTCTCATTAGATTTATCGTGAGAAATCAATCCACCTAAAATTAAAGTTTGATTATTCTCTACTTGCACAACACTAGAAAGCTTTTTTTGTATGGTATCAGGAGCAATAGTTCTTGGTTCTTTTTGTCGTTTATTATCTTCTGGATACTTAAAATCACTTAAGCTTGGATTAATCCTAAGCATTATTTTTCCATCATCAGAAATTTCAGGCAAGATATTGAGTAAAATGCCTACAAAAATAGAATAATTATTATAACTTTCACTAACAGTAGTCCCATTTTCAGTACCTTTAGAACTTTCTTTAACTTGATAATTTATAGTATCGCCTACAGAAATAATGGCTTGTTGGTTATTTAAAGCCATAAGCTTTGGATTAGAAAGCACGCTAGTTTTTCCATTTTGAGAAAGAAAGTTAATAATAGAATCAAAATTTAAATTCGCCCTTAAACCCAAATTCTTAACAAAACCTTGCCCATTTTGAAACTGAATAAAAGAATTTTCATTATTTACTTGTGAATTTAAACCTATATTAAAATTTTGCCAATTAATCCCACTAGAATGGCTTTCATTTAAACTCACAGCAAGTATGCTAACATCAATAATAACTTGTTTTTTAAGACGATTTTCTAGTTTTTGCAAATAATTTTTCACACTTTTTAACTGAGAATTTGTTCCAGTTACTATAATAAGACCTGCATTGGGATTTATAATGGGAGTTTTAGCCTCATAATCTTCATGAGAATTTTTTAATAATACAATAATCTCTTTTTCTATATTTTGCCAAAAATCAAATTTTTCCATACTTTTAATCATATTGTCTTCTGCATCATCAAAACTACCGCTATATTCACTTTGCCTTGGTTTAGCGTCTACAGACGCTTTAGTTATGCTTTGTCCTTCTCTGATAGAAGTGATATAACTTATCTTAAAAATCTTCGTATTAATGCCTGAAATTCTTAAAATTTTACCATCAAAATCATAGCTAAGATCATGCTCTTTGATAAAAAAATTAAAAATTTCGTCCAAACTCATTTGATGAATATTGACAGAATTTTGCAATGTTTCTAATTTTTCTTTGGCAATTTTATCTTTAACAATAATACTAAAAGAACAATATTTTGCAAACTCATCAAGACTTTCTTCTATGCTTAATTTTTCATTAATACTGATATCAAAAAGACGCTTTTGACAATCTAAAGCATAAAGATAATGGCAAAAAAGAATGTTAATTAATATTAATCTTATCATTTTTATTTATTTGGATTGCAATTTCTAAATTATCATATTGGAATTTAATCTCTTTAGTATTTATTTCATGTATTATAGCATCATCAATCATATCACCTTTTTTATACCATCGATCATAAATTTTTACTTTATCAAGCATAATTGCAGTAATTTTAATATGTCTTAATTTTTCAAAAGTAGGATTCACAAATGGGTTTTGAAGAGTATTAAAATTTATGCGATTTTCTTTATCTATAAGTTTAAAATACTCTTCAAAATTATCTTGTGCAAACAAAGTGCTAAAACACAATGTTGCACTAAAAATATATTTTATCAGCTTTCAACCTCATTGCTATAATCAGCCATAGCGATACGCTTAAGCTGTCTATAGCGACGTTGAGCGTCTTTTTTATTGCGTTCAAAAAGCTCAGCAGCGTGTTCAGGATTTGCTTTTTTAAGTGAATTATAACGCACTTCATTCATTAAAAATTGCTCATATAAATCCCAATCAGGCTCTTTTCCTGTTAGAGTTAAAGGATTTTTTCCTTGCTCTTCTAAACGAGGATCAAAGGTATAAAGTGGCCAATAACCACATTTTGTAGCAAGCTCACCTTGCTCTCCTGAGTAACCAAGCCCACCTTTAATACCATGAGCTATACAAGGAGAATAACAAATCACCAAAGATGGTCCATCATAGGCCTCAGCTGCAGTGATAGCTTTGATAAGATGAGTATAATTTGCCGTTGAATTTACTTGTGCTACAAAAATATAGCCATAAGTCATAGCAATTTGACCTAGATCTTTTTTCTGTATAGGTTTACCTGCTGCTGCAAACTGTGCTACAGCTCCTGTTCTAGAAGATTTTGAACTTTGACCGCCTGTATTAGAATAAACTTCTGTATCAAGCACTAAAATATTTACATTTTCTCCACTTGCTAAAACATGATCAAGTCCGCCATAGCCTATATCATAAGCCCAACCATCACCACCAAAAATCCAGTGAGATTTTTTACTTAAATACTGTTTAAGCTCTAATATATCTTGCACCGCTTTAATATTTTTATTTTGCTCTAAAATAGGGATCATTTTATCTTTAATTTCCACAGACATAGCACCATTGTCTTTATTTGCAATCCAATCTTTAAAAAGGGCTGATAAAGCATTTGGAACTTCTTGCATGCTTTCATTCATGATATGTTCAATGCGGTGTCTTGTGTTTTCAGTTGCAATTTTCATGCCCAAACCAAACTCAGCATTGTCTTCAAAAAGTGAATTTCCCCAAGCAGGACCATATCCATTTTTCACACTTTTTCTATAAGGAGTTGATGGAGCTGAACCCCCATAAATAGAACTACAACCTGTCGCATTAGCCACAATCATTCTTTCACCGAACAATCTTGTAATTAAAGTAATATAAGGAGTTTCCCCACATCCAGGACATGCTCCATGAAATTCAAATAAAGGTTGGGCAAATTGCGCTCCTTTTGTGGTTTCTTTATTTAAAATATCATCTTTATAAGTGATTTCTTTAAATAAATAATCCGCATTCTCTTGCTCACCAAAATCCATCTCTTCTTGAAGTGGTACCATAACCAAAGATTTTTCTTTAGTAGGACACTCATGAACACAAAGCTCACAGCCTGTACAATCAAGCGGAGAAACTTGAATTTTAAAGCTTAATTTTTCTCCTTTGGTTCCTTTAGCTTCTAAAGCATGATCTTTTACACCGCGAGGTGCATTTGCCATTTCTTCATCATTGATCAAAAATGGCCTGATAACAGCATGCGGACAAACTGAAGCACATTGATTACATTGAATACAATTTGCCTCTATCCATCTTGGCACCATAACCCCGACACCGCGTTTTTCATATTCGGTTGTGCCGTGTTCAAAACTTCCATCTTCATAACCTAAAAAGGCTGAAACAGGTAAATCATCACCCTTAGCTGCGTTCATAGGTTTTACGATTTTTTCAACAAATTCAGTGCCTTTATAGGCATTGGTTTGTTCTTTTTCTTTAAGCTCTAAATTTTTCCAATTTGGATCCACTTCAACTTTTACAAGTCCATCAGCACCCACATCAATAGCTTTGTAATTCATTTCTACAATAGCATCGCCTTTTTTACTATAAGATTTATACGCAAGCTCTTTCATGTATTTTTGTGCGTCTTCATAAGGAATGATTTTTGCAAGTTTGAAAAAAGCTGATTGCATAATGGTATTTGTACGATTTCCCAAACCTATATCACGAGCTAGTTTGGTTGCATTGATGATATAAAAATTTACTTCTTTTTCAGCTAAAGTTTTCTTTACTGCATCTGGAAGTTGTCTTATGGTTTCTTCAGCATTCCAAATACTATTTAAAAGGAAAGTTCCTCCTTTACGAATTCCTGCTAAAACATCATAAATTTCCAAATAAGCCGCTACCGAACAAGCGATAAAATGCGGAGTTGAAACAAGATAAGTTGAACGGATAGGTTTTTTAGAAAATCTTAAATGGCTTCTTGTATAACCCCCTGATTTTTTAGAATCATAAGCAAAATAAGCTTGAGCGTAAAAATCCGTTTTATCCCCGATAATTTTAATCGAGTTTTTATTTGCACCCACAGTTCCATCAGCACCAAGTCCGTAAAATAAACATTCGATCGTACTTTCATCTCCAAGTGAAATTTTCTCTCCAGTACTCAGTGAAGTATGAGTTACATCATCAACTATACCTACAGTAAAGCCATCTTTTGGATTATCAAGTTTAAGATTTTCAAATACTGCTATCATTTGAGCAGGATCAACATCCTTTGAAGAAAGTCCGTATCTTCCACCTACTATAACAGGAGCATTTTCTCTTCCATAGAAAGCTGATTTTACATCAAGATAAAGTGGCTCCCCAAGACTTCCTGGTTCTTTGGTTCTATCTAAAACTGCGATTTTTTTCACTGATTTTGGCATAACATCAAAGAAATATTTTAAACTAAATGGACGATAAAGATAAACTTTTAAAATCCCTACCTTTTCACCCTTGGCATTAAGATAGTCCACCACTTCTTCAAGTGCTTGAGTTACAGAACCCATAGCAACAATCACACACTCTGGCTCTTTGTGACCATAATAAGTGAATGGCTTATATTCTCTACCTGTAATTTTTGAAATTTCTTGCATATATTCATTAACAACATCAGGTAAAGCATCATAAAAACGATTGCTTACTTCTCTAGTTTGAAAATAAATATCATCATTTTGTGCTGTTCCACGTGTTTTTGGATTTTCTGGATTTAAAGCATTATTTCTAAATTCAAGCAAAGCTTCTCTATCCAATAATCTATCAAAATGCGCATAATCCATTACTTCAACTTTTTGAATTTCATGGCTTGTTCTAAAACCATCAAAAAAATGTAAAAATGGTACTCTTCCCTTAATTGCAGCTAAATGTGCTACACCAGCTAAGTCCATGGTTTCTTGCACAGAATGCGAACAAAGCATAGCAAAACCAATTTGTCTTGCCGCATAAATATCTTGATGATCACCAAAGATAGACAAAGATTGAGCAGCCAAAGAACGCGCTGCTACATGGATTACACAGGGGAGTAATTGACCTGCTATTTTATACATATTTGGAATTTTAAGGAGTAATCCTTGAGAAGCTGTATAAGTTGTAGTCAAAGCCCCAACCTGTAAAGATCCATGCACACTACCTGCAGCTCCTGCTTCACTTTGCATTTCTACGATTTTTACAGGAACTCCAAAAAGATTTTTTTTACCTGCAGCTGCCCACATATCGGTATAATCAGCCATAGGAGAACTAGGTGTAATAGGATAAATTCCAGCAACTTCAGTAAAAGCATACGCAGCGTATGCAGCAGCCTCATTTCCGTCCATAGTTTTCATAATTTTACCCATTGAGACCTTCCTTTATATTGATAATTTTTATAATTTTTTAGCTATCAATTTACTATAAATTCTCTTAAAAGGCGTTTAACGAAAACTTGAAATTAGTTTAATCTAGCTATATAATTAACAGCCTCATATGCGTTTAAAAATACCATAGAATGGGTTTTTAATTCATTTTCATTGCCATAGCCACAAGTTAAGGTCAAAGGAGTGATATTAGCAGAAATTGCAGCTTGAATATCTAATATTGTATCGCCTATCATATAGGCATTTTCTTGAGTTTTATTGAGTCTTTTTAAGGCTAAAATTATAGGTTCGGAACTTGGCTTTGGATTTGTGACATCTTCAAGAGTAATTAAAGTTTTAAAGAATTTTTTAACTCCCAAATAATCAAGTAAAATCGGAGTAAATTTACCTCCTTTTGTTGTAACTATACCAAGATCTGCAATTTCGTTTCCAAGTTCTAATGCTTCTTTTGCTTTAGGCAAAAGAGTGGTTTGTTCTAAATAAATTTGTGCATAAATTTCACGATAAGCTAATACAAATTCTTTACTTAAATTTACTTTATCTGGATAAAGCATTCTAAACATTTGTTCTAAAGGATAACCTATGAGATTTTTGATTTCTTCATTATTTTTAGAAGTTAATCCAAGGGCTTTAAAAGCTCCTTGGAAAGAATTTAAAATAGCATCAGTAGAATCAATTAAAGTGCCATCTAAATCAAATAAAATAGTTTTATTCATTATCTTAAAATAAATTTAGCATCCACTCTTCTATTATCCGCTCTACCTTCTTTAGTGTCATTGCTTGAGCGAGGATTATCTTGACCATAACCTACTGTTTTGATGCGACTTTTTTCTACACCATATTTTTCAAGTTCATTAGCAACACTTTTAGCACGTCTTTCAGAAAGCTTTTGATTATAAGCTCTTGAACCGATATTATCTGTATGTCCTTCAAGAATAGTATCATATCTTTCATTTTCATCTAAAACTTTTGCAATTTCTTTGATTTTTTCTTGAAAAGTTGGATTTATAGTAGTTTTATCAAAACCAAAATGACCTTCCAAAGAAATAGTTTTTTCGCAACCATTTTCATCTAACAAAGCACCTTCTCTTGGTTCTACAGGACATTTTGCTTGTGGAGCTGGACGAGTATCAGCAACTTCTTCTACAGCTTTTTCCTTTTTGCTACCAAAACCAAAACTAATACCTAAAGTTGAAACCCAATTATGGTTTGCATGATTGAAATTAATTTGATCTCTAGTTTCAAGTCTTAAAGCCAAAGAATCACTAAGACGGAATTTTACACCCGCACCATAATGTCCAAATCCACCGCTTTTATTATCATAAGCAGCATTTGAAAAATCCTCATATCCTCCACCTGCTAAACCATAAAAATAAAATTTCTCACCCACATCAATACCTTTAATAGCACTCAAATAAGTTCTTGTAATATCTGTAGTTTTATTTGTATTTGTATATTTAACATCAGAATAATGCTCTAAGCCAAATTCTAATTGATCAAGCCAAAAATCGTCAAAATGATAACCAAGTCTAACACCTGGTGCATAACGATTATCCATATCTAAATTACCTTCAAAGTAATTATAGTTTAAAGTTGGAGTGATTTCAAATTTTACATTGTTATCAGCACCGAATAAAACACTTGCCAAACCTAAACATAATAATATTTTTTTCATAGAAAAACCTTTCATTGTGTTATAAAATAAAAATTTAAATTTTGCAATTATAACATAAATGATAGAAAAAAGGATGAGTTTTATAAAAAATTGTAGAAAGGTGGGAAAATCCCACCAAAAATATTAACGTTTAGAGAATTGTGGGCTTCTTCTTGCTTTGCGGCGTCCGTATTTTTTACGCTCAACAGTTCTACTATCTCTAGTAAGAAGTCCTTTAGGTTTTAATAAGGCTCTAAAATCAGCATCCATAGCTGCTAAAGCTCTTGAAATTCCATGTCTTAAAGCTTCAGCTTGAGCACTATAACCCCCGCCTAAAGTGGTTGCTTTAATATCCATTGAAGTTTCTTGTTTAGTCACAAGTAAAGGTTGAACCACTTTAAGCTTAATCGCCTCGTGTCCACCAAGCCAAGTGTTTAAATCAACTCCATTAACACTAATTTTACCACTACCTGGTTTTACCCATACCTTTGCGATAGCAGTTTTTCTCTTACCTGTTGCGTATGTTGTTGCCATGATTATTTTCCTTCTTTAGCAATTTGTGCAGTGTGTGGGTGCTCACTACCCGCATAGATTTTTAATTTTTTAAGCATAGCTCTGCCCAAATTTGTTTTAGGAAGCATACCTCTAACTGCTAATTTATATAATTTTGCAGGATTTTTTTCAAGTAAATCACCAAATTTTTCGCTTTTTACACTTCCAAAATATCCTGAATGTCTATGATAAAGCTTATCTTCTGCTTTATTAGCACCTGTAAATACAGCTTTTGAAGCATTGATGATAATTACATAATCACCACAATCAACATTTGGAGTAAAGCAAGGCTTGTTTTTACCTCTCAAAATTGTTGCTACTTCAGTTAAAAGACGACCAAAGCGTTTGCCTTCTGCGTCTAAAACAATCCATTCTCGTTTTACTTCGTTTGGCTTTGTTATCTTTGTCATAATTTTTACCTTTGCCAAAAATTTAAAATGTGATTGTATAAAAAATAATATTAATTTTTACTTAATTTAAGTAAAAATAAAGTTTATATTTCCAAAATTTGAATTTCATTTTCCAAACAATAAACTATAAAAGCACGTACTTTATCTTTTTTCAAAATTTCACCAATGGCGATCTTATAAGTTCTTACCTGCTCTTTATGTTTATCTTGCATAGCAAGACCTGTTTTATAATCAATTATAAAAGTTTCTTCATCTTTTAAGGCAAGCAAGTCTAATTGTTTAATTTCTGCATTAAAACTCAAAGCTTGTTCTTTTAAAAGCTTTCCATCACCAATCAAATTTTGAAATTGAGTATTTTTAAGTAAAATTTCAATTCTTTTAAAAAGCTTTTCAAAATCACTCTCATCCAAAAAATGTCTAAATTTGCTCTTGCATCTTTGAGTAAGTATTTGAAAATTTTCACCCTTAGGAAGTTTTAAATTTTGCATAAAAAAGTGAAAAGCATTTCCAAAATATAGCTCTTTACTATCAAGCCTTTCTTCACTTTGAATTTCTTGCGAGGTAATTTTTTCAAATTTTTGTAAAGCTTGAATACTTTCTTTTTTAACACTTAAAATTTGTTCTTTGCTTTCTAAAAAACCTCTCTCTTGAGAGTGTATATTTAAAAATCCCCCCTTAAAATAACTTGGATAATTTCCATTTACACTTTCTTCGTTTCTTTTTATGATAATCAAACTTTCCTTAGCTCTTGTAAAAGCCACATAAAGTTTATTAATATCATCTTCATAATTTGCTCTTGTAATATTTTCTTTAAAAAGAGTATAAATAGGCTCTTTAGTAAGCTCTCGAATTTTATCTTTAATATGGAGTTGCCAACCTTGATTAATATCATATTCAAGCATGATATCTTCATTGTTTGAATTGTTTTTAGATAAACTATCAAGTAAAATCACATGATCAAATTCCAAACCCTTAGATTTATGCACACTCATAATACTAATTCCCATATTTTGTTCGCTTACTATTTTCAAAGCACAAGGCTCAAATAAAAGCTTTAAAAAATTCTCCTTAGTTTTAGCATATTCGATAAATTGTATTAAAGCGATATCATTTAAATCAAGTTTTAATTCTTTTATTAAAAAAAGTACATTTTCCATAGCATTTTTTGAAAAATCAAGGGTAATTTTTCTGGGCTCAAAACCTAAAAGTTCCTTTAAAAATACCAAGTAAAACTCATCACCAAAAATACAATATTTAGCATATTCTAAAACAAGTCTTACACTTGCTTTATTTTCAAGTAAAACATTGCTTTGAGTAAATGCAGGAATATTTTGCTCTCTTAAAAAATCCAAAACCATATCTGCATCGCTATTTTTCCAACACAAAATACAAATATCATCATAAGAAATATTTTTAGATCTTAAAAAATTAATTTGCTCAAATAAAGTTTCTAAAGTCTTTTCCTTAATTTCTTGGGCTTGGTTTTTAACCTTTTGTTCCTTAGACTCCACAATACGCACAAAACCGCCTTTTTTACTTTCTAAGGCAAATTGTTCTTTATAATCTTTGATTTTTTCTTTAAAAGTTTCATTAACAAAATCAACCAAAAGCTCTTTAGAACGATAATTAGTATTTAAATTATCACTTTTAATTTGACTAAATTCTTGTTTTAACAAATCAAATAATTCTTTTTTTCCTTTACGAAAGCGATAAATACTTTGTTTTTTATCTCCTACATAAAAAAAAGTGCGATTTTTCTTAACCCCTTCTCCTGAAACAAGCTCAGCGATCAAAGGGCGTAAAATTTGATATTGGATCACGCTTGTATCTTGAAATTCATCAATAAGCAAATGCGAAATAAAACCATCTAAACGAAAATAAATCATATCCTTAAATTCACTGGTTATTAACTCATAAACTTTTTTACTCACATCTTGGAAATTTAAGGTATTTTTATCTTTATGAAATATATTTTTAGCTTCACTATAATGATTTAAAAGATTCATTAAATTAGCAATTTTATAATTTTCAAGCTCTATAGCATAAGTATTTAAAGCATTTATAAGCTCCATTCTCTTTGCGCTAAAATGCAAGTTAGTGCTTTCTAAATCTTGCAAATATTTTGTACTTTCAAATTTTATCATAAAGCTTGATTGCATAAACACGGATAAATCTAAAACTTCGCTTTTAAAATTGTCACACAAATTTTTATAATTTTTTACATGAGTAAGACCCAAACAATAACTTCTTAACTCACTATAAGCTTTATTGATATAAGCTTTAGATGGATTTGGAATTTTAGGACGATTTTGAAAATAAGCATTCTCATAAAATTTTTCAAGCTCGTTAAAAAAATTTTCTTTCTCATCAACTAAATTAATATAATAAGCCAAATCTTTTAATTCATCTTTTTTAAGAAGTTTTAAAAAAATCTCTCTTACATCAAGTCTCTCTTCACTCATTGTAAAATCACTACTTAAGCCCAAATTTAAAGCAAAAACACGCAAAATTTTTCCGAAAAAAGCATCAAAAGTACTGATTTTTAACTCTGTTCTTAAAAATTCTTCTTTTTTAGCATCTCTTAAAGAAATAAGCTCTTCTTTATCTTTATCTAAAAGCTTGCAAAGTTCATTGCATTCACTGGTTTTATTTTCTTTTTCTAAATTTAAAAAAGTCTCAATAATTCTTTTTTGCATTTCATTAGCAGCTTTTTTGGTAAAAGTCAAAGCTAAAATTTCATTAATCCTAGCTCCTTTTAAAATAAGTGCTACAAAACGCACACTCAAAGCAAAGGTTTTTCCACTTCCCGCACTCGCTTCCAATGCCAAAAAAGGCTCAAATTGACTCATTTTAATTCCTTTTTATAAATGAGTTTATAAGGACAGTACTCATCTTGTTCATTTTCAAACTCTATTTCTTTCTTGCTCATAAGAACTAAGTCTTTAAGTCTTTCTTTCAGCTCATCTAAACTTTTAGCTTTTTGGTGCAATATTTGCATACTATTTAAATCATAAAAACCCACGCTTGCATTTTCATCATATAAAGCTTGGTAAAAAGCAAGTTGATAAGAATTGCTTGGTATTTTTCCACTTTTATAATCAATGATCAAATTACCTTCTTTTGAACTATCGATACGATCTATAGTGCCCTTAAGTTTTATACTATCTGCTCCAAGCTTTAAAATATTGTTTAACTCAAGCTCTGTATGTACGACATAAAAGCCTTTTGAAAAATGCTCTTTTTCATTTTTAGCAAATTGTATAAATTTTAATTTAAATACTTCAAGATCAAGTTCACTGATATTGTATTTTTGATATTCTTTATCCAATAAATTCACAAAAACTTTTATATCAAAATCATTATTTACATAATTTTTATAATAAATTTCAAGCATTTTATGGATGAAATTTCCTTGATTTTTCGCTTTGCTTTCCTCGCTTAAAACCCTAGGTTCTGCTAAATTTAAAATATAACGATAATAATAAGTTCTTTTTTGATTTTCCAATAAATTAAAACGACTAAAAGAAAGCGGAAACTCAAAAGGATTATGCTTTAAAATAGGAGCTTTTATAGGAGTTAAATTAGGTTTTATGCCTTCATAGTCTAATTTTAAAGCATTAAGATAAGCTTTTTGATGGATATGAGTTTCATAAAAAAAGTCAAAATCAAGTTCATCTAAAAAACGTGATTTGCTTTTTTCTTCATTTTCCACAAAGCAAATACTTATTTCTAAAGCATTTTTCATCAAGCTTTCATAATAAAATCTTTGTAAATTTTCTCTTCTATCATAGCTAATCAATCCTGCTTTTTTACGCACTTCATTGTTTAAAAAAAGCTCATTAACACTTCTTTTAGGAATAAATTCTTCATTAAAATCAACCAAAATTACCCCATCAAAACAAAGCCCACGACTTTCTAAAAGTCCCATTACCGTAACCTTACCTCCACCTACATCACTAAGGGAAAGTTGTGAAATTTGCATGAAAAAAAGATGAATCAACTCTTTAAGAGTTAAAGACTGATTTTTCAATAAATCTTTAATAAAATAAAGTTCTTTTCGTATCAAATAAATAAGCTCTTGCTTTTCATTTTCTAAAAACAAAGCAAGTAATTTTTCAAAATATTCAAAATCACATTTCTCATCAAAATACTTTTTAAACTCTATAAAATCAAGCTTTAAAGAATGTAAAAACGTATTGTGATAATCAAAAATCATCTGCGTGTCTTCAAAATAATCCTCTTGATTTTTATAGACAAAAGAAGCACTACTAGCACTTTCATAAAGTGCTTGAAATTTTTGATAAAATAAACTTTCTTTAATACTAATCCCACTTGCAAAATTAAGCATATTGTCTTTATCAAAAAGTCTTAAAAACTCACAAAAACTTTCATCTGGGGTTATAACTACAATATTTTCAGGCTTTAAGCCTTTGCGTACAAAATGTGAAATTTCATCCATAACAAAGGCACATTGTAAAGCCCTTAATTCAAAAGATTTGAGTTTAATTTTTGAATTTCTTGTTTTAAAAATTTCTTCTTTTAAGATCTCTTGTTTTGAAAGGTTGATTTCATAATAAGTGTTTATTTTTAAATCAAATGTTTTTAAAAAATCAAGTTTTAAAAGATATTCGAGATTAAATTTACTCGTTTTAAAACTTAAAACCACTTCTTTAATCTGAGAAATTTCACTTAATAAATTTTCTTCAAATTTACTCAAAAAACCTTGCAAATCATAAACTATAGCTTCATACTCATCTAAAAAATCTTTATTAAGAGTGTAATTTTTAGGCAAAGAAAGATCATCATAAAAAGAATTCTTTTCAAGCAAAGCAAGATAATTCTTATATACCTCATCTAAAATTTCCAAATGTTCATTATAGGTAGCATAATAATCATTGTTTTTAAGATCTTCTATGCTTTTTTTTTCTAAACTAAGTTCTTTGAAAAAAGAAAAAAGATATTCGTTATTTTTCAAAAAAGCAAAAAATTCTACCGAAATTCCTAGTTTTTTTTCTAAATCCTTACTTTTTAGACAAGCTTCTTGCATTAAAAGCAAACTTTCATAAGAACTTGCCTTATGAAAATTACTCAAACAAACTTTATCTAAAAATTCACCTATATGAATAGCACTATCTAATAAAGCATTTTGCTGTTTTTTTTGGTTGTAATACTCTCTAATTTGTCTTGAAGAACTAAAAATTCTTAATTTCATTGAGCATTTAATTCGTAGCTAAAAAAACCCACTGTTTCTTGATTTGCATAAAACTTTAGCTTAAGCTCCCATCTACCTTTATCTAGTTTAGGTAAAGCGATACTTAAAATTCCATTTTTAACTCGTCCTTCTAACTTTTGATCAAAATTTTTAGTGAATGGTCTTGTAAGAAGAACTTGAACTTTTAAATCATCAGAATTTATATTTTGTAATGCAGAAATTTTAAAATTTGCAACATAAGAATTTTGATCCACTTCATAACTAGGAATTTTTCTTTTACCTATAAAAGTGATTTTATCATTTTGAAAATTTACTTTAAAAAATTTATCAAAATTTACTTGTTGTTTTTGTATTTGATTGTAATTATTTTCAACATTTTGATAAGAGTCAAAATAAAAATCATCCTCATACACAGGATGATGACTTGCTATAAAAATCGTTACAATACAAGCAATAATTATAGCCAAAAGTGAAAGCAAAATACCATAAGGCCAAAAACTTTTTTTAGTTTCTAACATTTTTTTTCCTCTTTATTCTTCTTTGTGCATAGTATAACAATGCAAAGCAAATAAATCCATAGATAAGTATTCTTAAGATATTGATAGTATCACGATTTGCATTACCTATAGAATGTTCTAATTGTAATCCCAAGGATTTTGCCACACGATCTACAATATCTGCATAACCATTAAGTATAGCAGCATTATAAATATCACCTTTATTTGTAGCTAATATCGGCAAAATAGATCCTGTTCCAGGATAAGGACTAAGCACAGCTTCTTTATCAATCAAAGCTAAAGCACCTTTTGAGCCCACTATATCAACTTTGTGAGAATTTTTCGACAAAAGAAGCAATATATAAGATTGAGGAAGTTCTTTTTGTTTATTTAATAAAGTTTCAATTTCAGTTTTATCACCAATCATAACACCGATAAAAATATTACTTTTTTGGTAAAGCTCTTTTCCTATAAGATTAATCTCATTACTTACTTTTTGACTTAAAATATTTTCATTAAAAAGTACAGCATCAAGAGCAAAAACCCTAGAAGGCAATAAAACAAAGAAGAAGATGGCTAAAAAAAAGCCATCTTGTAATATTTTTTTCATCCTATATGAAGATGATTTACAGTTAAAACCGACCAAGCGGTGATTGCAGCAGCAGCAACTAAACCAATAACAATTAAATATTCCAAAGCCTTACTCATTGTGCTTCCTTTATACTTCTATGATCTTGTTCTTTTGAACCAAACATCTTTACACTTTGTACATCTTTAAGACTATATGGCTTTTGCATCACTTCTTGCTGAGCTTTAAGACCCCAAATAGTTAAAACTACTAAGATAGCAAGTAACAAAACCGTAGCAATTAACATACCTGTAACACCTGAAAGAGAAAACACGCATCTATTATTATTTTCCATCATTCACCCCTTGAAAGAGAAATTACATACTCGCCAACAGCTTCTTTTTGAATATCATTAAGTGTTGGAAAGCTCGGCATTGTTCCTATAAAACCAGCCTTACCACTATGTAAAACATCTACTACAAAAGCTGCAGAACCGTATTTTGTAAGATCTGGGAATATTCCATCTTGACCTTTTCCATCTTCTCCATGGCATGCTGCACAAGTTGCATAAGCTTCTTTACCTTTTGCTACTAAATTTTCATTTGCGGTTTTCTTAATAGCTGAAAGATCTTTTGCTACATAAGCAGCAATAGCAGGGATATCTTCTTCTGCCACACCTAAATCAGCAGCACCAAGCATTTCTCCACCTGGAAAATTCATACCTTTTGAACCATGTTTAATTACATTGATTATACCTTCTTCGCTACCCCAAATATTTAAATTTTGAGCTTTACCATTGATACCATCGCCTGTAATTCCATGACAAGCTGAACACTGAACTAAAAAGATATTTTGACCCATTGCTATTTTATCTTCAGGAGATAAATTTTTAAATTTTTCTTCAAATTTTGTATTATGAGTTGCTACTTCTTCATTGTATTGACCTATACTTGAAAAAGAATTTAAAGGATATCCCCATAGAAAATACCAAATAACCCAAACAATAGTCAGGAAAAATACCACAGCCCAACCAGTAGGAACAGCATTTTTATACTCTCCTATTCCATCCCAACTATGTTCACTAAGCTCTGAATCGCCTTTTTTTTCTTTCATTTGCTTAAACATTCTACCCACAATAACTAGTGTGATTAAAATGATAAGAATAGCTCCAATTAAAGATAAGAGATTAACATTATCTTCTAAATTTAACCATTGCATTAAGCACTCCTTTTACTTTCTAATACACTATCATCAATATCATCTTTTAAGGCAAGGTTTGCATAATTTTCATAATTTCTCTCGCCTTTTTTTTCTGTTCTATATAAATGATACCAATACGCATATAATACTATTGACAAAAACATCACGAGTGCAAAAAAACCATAACCTTGGAAAATCTCCCACTCATGTTTTTGAACTGTTGCTAAATCAAATGTGATTAAATTTTTAATCACATCAAAAACTATTGATAAATGTTCCATCATCTTACTTTAAGCTATTTAAATAAGCGATCAAAGCAACTATTTCTTTGATTTCACCTTTAGCAAAAGCATCTTTTACTTCTTGATTTTTCATTTGATCAACTATAGCCTGAGCTTCAGCTTTTACTTCAGCTTGTGCATCCTCCCAAGAACCAAGTTTTGTTCCATTTTCTGTATCATAAGGAACATTGAAAACTTTTTTCACAGTTAAAGCCTCAGCATAAGCAGTTTCAATATCTGCATTATTTTTAAACATATGCTTATATGAAGGCATAATAGAATCTGGAACAACAGAAGTAGGATCCCACATATGATTTTCATGCCAATCAGCCGTTCTATAATTTCCTACACGAGCAAGATCAGGTCCTGTTCTTTTTGAACCCCAAAGAAAAGGTCTATCATAAGCAAATTCACCACTTACAGAATACATACCATAACGATCTGTTTCTGATTTAAATGGACGAATAAGCTGTGAATGACAAGCATTGCAACTATCTTTAATATATACTGCACGCCCTGCAAGTTGTAAAACCGTATAAGGTTTTTTACCTTCAATTGGTCTTGCATTTTCTGCAAAATTTGGTAAAACTTCAACTATGCCTGCATAAGCAATCACTACAAAAACAGCTACAGCAAAAAAGAATGGATTTTTTTCTAACCAACTAAACATATTTTCTCCTTTTTATGCTGCCATAGGTGAAGCGCTTTTTGGTTCTTTATCAAGCACTCTTCCACAAGCAATTGTTTTGTAAATATTATAAGTAAACATAAAGAAACCGATAAGATACAACAATCCACCAATCGCTCTAATCCAATAATAAGGAACAATAGCCACAACAGTATCAATAAAGCTATAAAGCAAGTTACCATACTCATCTGTCGCTCTCCACATCATACCTTGAGTGATACCCGCAATCCACATTGAAGCAAAATAAAGAACTATACCTGTGGTTTGGATCCAAAATTGAGCTTCCATTAAAGATTTGCTATAAAGCTCTCTTTTGAAAACTCTAGGAGTCATATGATAAAGCGCAGCCATAGTCATAAATCCTACCCAACCTAATGTTCCATCATGAACATGTCCTGGAATCCAATCTGTAAAGTGTGCTAAAGCATTAACAGACTTAATTGAAAGAATTGGCCCTTCAAGTGTTGAGAACATATAGAAAGTTGATGCCAAAATCATAAATTTAATCAACGGACTCTCGCGAAGCTGGCTCCACTCACCTTTCATAGTAAGTAAGATATTAATCGCTGAACCCCAAGAAGGTAAAATCAATACTATAGAGAAAACCGAACCCATAGTTTGCATCCAATCAGGTACAGTTGAATAAATCAAATGGTGACCACCTGCCCAAAGATAAACAAACATTAAGCCCCAAAATGCAAATAAAGAGAGTTTATAAGAGAAAATCGGCTGACCACTTTCTTTTGGCAAGAAGTAATAAATTTGAGCAATAATACCCACAGTAAATACAAATGCCACAGCATTATGTCCATACCACCATTGTACTAAAGCATCATTTGTTCCTGCATACATTGATACACTATGCCACCATTTACCCATTCCAGTAACAAAATAAGTTGGTACTTCCATGTTGTTAAAAAGATAAAGCATAGCTATACCTAAAAATGTAGCTATATAATACCATAGAGAAATATAAAGGGTTTTTTCACGGCGAATTCCAATAAGTCCAAAAATACTTACACCCCATAAAACCCAAACAAGAACAACAAGAATATCTAAAGGCCACTCAAGCTCTGCATATTCTTTAGATGTAGTCACACCCATAAACAAAGATATAACAGCTAAAACCATAGTAAGCATATAAAGCCAAAAATGAAGCTTACCAACAGCCATTAAAAATCTTGACTCAGCCATACTCACTTTAAGAACACGCTGACCTATATAATACCAAGTTGCCCAAATCCCTGAAAGCATAAAACCAAAAATCACACCTGAAGTATGAAGTGGTCTAAGTCTTGAAAAAGTGGCATATTCTCCTGCTAAATAATTTAAATTAGGATATGCCATTTGAAAAGCTATAAGAGTTCCTATAGCCATACCAACAATGCCGAACAATATGGTCGCAAACATAAAATATCTTGCAACCGTATAGTCGTAATTTAATACATTACCTGGATGCATCGACTTTCTCCTTAAAATTTTTGATAACAAGAGAATATTATAGAATATTAATTATACATTTTTTCTTAAAAATGATAATTTTGTTAATCATTTGTTATGCTTTATATTTTAAGGCTAAATCAGTCTTATTTATTGATATTTATCTTATAACCTAAACTTGGCACATTTTTTATAAAATCTTCACCCACTTTATCTCTTACTCTTTTTATAAATGTTCGAACAGCAGTATCGCTCACATGCTCACCTATCCAAACATTTTTCTTAATATCTTCATGCAAAACCAAAACCCCAGGTTGTTTTAAAAGCAAAGAAATAAAAGCCAATTCTTTTTTAGTTAAAACAATCTCTTTACCATTATGAATCAAAGTTCGTTTAGTTTTGTTAAATTGATATTCTTCGGAAATTTTTACAAGCATGTTTGCTTCAATTGTTTCACCTACTAAACAATCTAAGACTTTGAATAATTCTTCTATATCAACAGGTTTAATTAAATATTTATCTATACCGATATCAATGGAACGCAAAAGTCTCTCTTTCTCTGAATACGTACTAAGAACAACAATTGGGACATCATCTGAAATTTCTTTAATCTCTCTTGCCATATCCAGTCCATCCATAATAGGCATAGCAATATCTGTGATAACTAAATCCGGTTTAAATTTTTTAAATTTTTTAAGCCCTTCATCTCCATTTTGAGCTCCGATTACTTTACTAAAGCGTTCGCTTAATACATTAATCAATGATTCTCTAGTCTTAATTTCATCTTCAACTACTAATATTATCAATTCTTTACATTCTTGTGACATTTTTACTCTACCCTCTCTTTTAGCTTTAAAAATACTTCAAAACAAGCCCCATCTTTTTCATTCTTAACTTTTATTTTTCCTTGGAAACTTTCGATAATTTGTCTACTTATATAAAGTCCTACTCCTATACCCTGACTAGGATGTTTTGTTGTAAAATAAGGTTGAAAAATTTCATCTAAGTTTTCTTTATCAATCCCACCAGCATTATCTTTTATTGTAATTTTCAGATAATTTTTTCCAAATTTTGAAAAAGCTATTGTTATGATTTTTCTTTTTTTGTTTTTAAATGCTTCTATTGAATTTAAAATCAAGTTAAGAAAAACTCTTATTAAACCATTCTCATATGCCAAAACTTCATAATCACTTTTCGAAACAATATTGATATTTACATGATTTTTTTTCTATAGTTTCAAAAGCAATTTCTAAGGCTTTATTTAAAGTCTCTTTTATAAATACACACTGTTCTACCCCCTTATTAAACAAAGTTCTAAACACATCAATTGTTTCTGACATATTTTTAATCATATCTTTTGATTGTGAATAAATCTCAGCAAATCCTTTTTCATCTTTAAGATTTTGTTTCATTTGAAACATAGCAATACCAAGCTCATTTAACGGTTGCCTCCATTGATGAGCTATATCACTAATCATTTGCTCTAATGAAGATTTCAAAATCTCTTCATAGACTATTTTAATATCTTTTTCATTTTTTTCCAAGGCAATTTGCATTTTTTTCTCAAATTTTTTACCTAACTGTATAAATTCTTGTTGGTGATTTTTAACTGTATTTTCAAGATTAATACTTAATTCTCTTAATTTAGCGTGATTTAGAGCAAGCTCTTCATTAAGCTTAAAAGAATTACTAACATCATGAGAGAATGCTACTATTTCTATTAATTCATTATTTTTATCCAATATGGGGATTAATAAAGTTTTAAGATAGAAAGTTTTGCCTAATTTATCAATATTTTTAAAAATAACTTGATAAGGTTTTTTATATGAAAGTTTTTTTAAAAGTTCCTCAATATAACATTCCTCAACATCTGGATGTTTAAATATTGAATGTTTTTTTCCTATAAGCTCTTTTTTACTATATCCACTTATTTGACAAAGCTTATCACTGACAAAAATTAAATTTCCTTGAACATCAGCTCTTGAAAAAATTATATTTTTTTCAAGAGCTTTAAAAAACTGATCTTTAAAAAAATCTTTCATTGAAAAGCCTTAAAACCTATATAGGCAAGATTTATACCGTAACAAACAATAACGCCATACGATAAATAATTAAATAAATTTTTCAAAAAATCACTAAAAAACTGTGAAATTTTAGAAAAAAATAACATCGCTGGTAAAGTTGATATTCCAAAAATCATCATTACCAAAATACCTTCAAAAATATTTTGCTTACTCATTGCATTGGCTATAAAAAAATACACCAATCCACAAGGAACAAAACCATTTGAAAATCCTAAAAATATGGCTGATTTTAATCCTTTAAAATTTTTAGATTTTTTAATAATTTTCTTTACAAAACTATCAAAAAAAACATTATTTTCAATAAAAGATAACATATTGCCTCTAAAAATAAGAGCAAAACCCAAAATCATCATAAATATACCAAGAATAAAAAATGACAAACTTTGAACCTTAGCATTGATTGCCAAGATATTCCCAAAAGTTCCAAAAATTATCCCTAAAGCAATATAAGCAAAAATTCTAAACAAATGATAAATAAAAGTTAATAAAAATAAATTATTGCTTTTTGAATTCAAATTTATAAAAAGTAAATTAAAACCACCACACATAGAATAGCAGTGTCCAAAACTAGATAAAAAAGCAACGCTGATAATAGCTAAAAAATCTATACTCACATCAAATTCATAAATTCTTTAAAAATATACTTACTTTCATGAGGACCTGAAGAACTTTCTGGGTGATGTTGCACTGAAATAATAGGATAGTCTTTATATCTTACTCCTTCAACATTGTCGCCAAATAAATTTCTATGAGTGATATGAGCCACTTGAGCTAGTTCTTCTGGAACATTATAATTATGATTTTGTGCGGTAATTTCTACTGTTCTTGTATCAAGATTGATCACAGGATGATTTGCTCCATGTTGTCCAAATTTCATTTTATAAGTTTCATATCCAAAAGCATTACTTAAAAGCTGGTGACCTAAGCAAATTCCAAGCATGGGAATTTTAGCTTCTGCAAGTTTTTTAATCTCTGCAATCTCTTGTTTTAAAATCCTTGGCTCACCTGGACCATTAGAAAGAAACACACCTTGAATTTCACCTTTTTTATACAGAGTAATCAATTCATCCGCTTTAACATTATATGGATAAACTTCTACTTCAAAACCTACTTCTACAAGTTCATTTAGAATATTTGTTTTAACACCATAGTCTATAACAGCAACTTTTTTCTCACTTCTTTTAGCATCATTAAATTTTTGAAAACTAGCGTTCCAAACACCTTGTTTATGAGAATAATTTTTCTTAGTGCTAACTTCTTTTACAAAATTTACTTCATCAATTTTTGCTGATTTTTCTAAGGCGATTTTTAAATCTTCTTTATTTGAAATTTCAGTTGAAATTACAGCTCTTAAATTGCCATTATTTCTTATCATTTTTACTAGATATCTCGTATCAAGTTCATAAATTCCTATTTTTCCATGTTTTTCAAGATAATCTTGCAGACTTTCTTTAGCGCGAAAATTTGAAAAACTAGAACTTAATTCACGCATTAAAACACCACTTGCAAAAATTTCCTTACTTTCATTATCATTTTCATTGGTTCCCACTATACCAATTTCTGGCATGGAAAATACGATAAATTGCCCCGCATAAGAAGGATCTGAAATAATTTCTTGATACCCTGTTAAAGAAGTGTTAAATACAAGCTCTCCAAAAAAAGTACCGCTCTTTCCAAAAGCCTTGGCACTTAAAAAAATATCATTTTCTAAATAAATATAAGCCTTCATTAAAACATACCTTTTTTTCTAAGCTCTTCTTGATAGAGTTTTTCAAAGATAAGATCGTATTCTTCGCTACCTGGAATAGGTTTTGTTTTATAATTGCTAATTTTCTCATAAACCTCATCTTCAAGTTTTTCATAAATTTTAAGATAAGACTCTATGCTTGAAAAGATTAAATTTTTAACTCTATTTTCACTCACTATAAAATTAATATAATCATTCTCTACAAGTTCTTCTAAAATTTGATGCGCTAGATGATTATGTCTATCTTCAGAATCTAAAATCACATTAAATTCAGGAGCTAACTTTTTCTTCACAAGCCAAAACATATTTTTACGATCTACTTGCATAAGCTCCATTTCATCTTCTTGTTGCTCCAAAAGCTCTTTTACTCTTTCATCTAATTTTCTTTCATTTAGAATATCTTTCTCTAAAACTTCTATTATACATACCTTAAGCTTTTCTAATTGATCTTTAATTTCTACAAAAGAAGAATTAGCTATATCTAACATCATTTTATTTGCGATATAAGGAATATGTGGTAATTTTATACGCATCTTGAAAACCTTTTATTTAATAATGTTTGAAATAATAGCTTATTTTTGGTAAAAGAATGTTAAAAATGAAAAATTTTCATTCTTTTAATCGCCTAATTACTAGCATTATTATCTAAATTTTTCAAAAGCAAAGTAAGCTCGCTAGCTTTTTTTGGATCCATTTTAGATAAAACACCTGAAATTTTACGCGATTCCAAAGAAAGCATTATTTTGCTTGCATCCTCTGCATCCATTTGACTTAAAACATCTGCAATGGCTGCATCTTTCATTTGGGAATAAATTTCTTTAACCCTACCTTGAGTTTTATCATTGATTGAATTTAAAATCTTTTGTTGTTCTTCTACAAGCCTTGCGTTTTCAAGCTTTAATTCTTCAATTTTTGCCAAAGTTGCATTAACCTCAGCCTCTTTTTTTTCTAAATTTTCAAGCCTTTCTTTTTGCAAAGCTTCAAAAGAGGCTTTATAAGCTTCTAAAGATTGTCTTGCTTCATCAAATTCTCTAGTTTGCAATTCAATTTGAGCTTTTCTAGCTTCAAAATACTGGTCACAATCTTGTTCAGCTCCAAAAATTACACTTGAAATAAAAACTAACAATATAAATTTTTTAATCATCTTTTTCCCCTTTGAAAAAACGACTGATTGCAATTTCATCTAAAAATTTTTCTTCAGCCTTCGCAAGTTCTTTTTGTTTTTGTTTAATTTCTTCAGTTTCCAAAGCCTTCATTTTTTCATAATCTAAATGCGCTTTTTGATATAAAAACTGATAATGATTCATTTCTTTTTTAGAAAGTTCTACTTTCTCCTTAGCTCTTGCCAAAGCCTCGCGTCCTACTTGTGCCATACTTAAATTTGATCTTAACTCTGCTATAGATCCTGATTTTGGCAATACGCCTAAACTTTCACACTCTTGGCGTGAAAGTTCATAAGCTTTTTCATGTTCAAGCTGTCTTTGTTTGGCTTGATTAAGATTTGATTCTGCTTTATCAAGTTGTTGTTTTCTTACTTTTACAACAGAATTATATTTACTTTTCATAAGATGATAGTATCATCTCTTTCAGGGCTAGTGGAAATATACTTTACTTTAACCCCTGCAAGCTCTTCAAGTCTTGCTATATATTTTTTAGCATTTTCTGGCAATAAATCATAATCTTTTATACCAAAAACTTTATCCCAACCATCCATTTCTTCATAAATAGGTTGAACATTTTCTAAATCACTTGGTATATAGTCGATTTCCATGCCCTTATATTCATAAGCACGACAAATTTTTATCTTTTCAAAACCATCTAAAACATCAAGCTTCATCAAAGATAAAGCATCAAGACCATTAAGCCTTGCTGTATATCTTACAGCAACCGCATCAAACCATCCACAGCGTCTTTTACGTCCCGTGCTTACGCCAATCTCTTTTCCAATTTGTGCAATTTTTTCTCCATCTTCACCCTTATCCTCAGTAGGAAAAGCTCCATTTCCCACACGCGTTGCATAAGCTTTTACAATACCTATAATATTTCCCGCTTCTTTAGGATTTAACCCAAGTCCTGTTAAAGCGCCTGCTGAAATAGTACTTGAACTTGTAACATAAGGATAAGTTCCATGATCAATATCAAGCATAGAACCCTGAGCTCCTTCTAAAAGTACTCTTTTATCTTCATCTAAAGCCTTCCAAAGCATTCTTGTAGTATCTGTAATATAAGGAGTTAAAATTTCATTAAAGCGTTTTAAATCAGCAAGCAATTCTTCAGCACTTGGAATTTCAATTTCAAGCATTTCAAAAAAAGTTTTATTAGCTTCAAAATCTTTTATCAAAGCCTCACAAAGTCTTTGTGGTTCTAAAAGCTCACCAACTCTATGTCCTGTACGATTAATCTTATCTGCATAAGAAGGTCCTATACCCTTACCTGTTGTTCCTATGGCATTTTTGCCTTTGAGTTTTTCTTTTGCAATGTCTATTAAAGAATGATGTTTTAAATTTAAATGAGCTCTATCACTGATATATAATCTACCTTTTAAATTTTCAAATTGAGCCATTTCAGCGATCAATACTTCAGGAGAAACCACAACTCCATTTCCGATAATATTAATACATCTTGGATGCAAAACTCCACTTGGCATAAGATGAAGCGCATATCTTACACCATTTACCCAAATCGTATGTCCTGCATTGTGTCCACCTGCACTTCTGCAAACAAAATCATAATTTTCACATAATTTATCAACCACCTTACCTTTTCCTTCATCGCCCCATTGAATGCCGACAATAATATCTGCTTTGCTCATAAAAATTTCCTTGATTTTACTTAATATTGGCGAGAAGATGAGAGAATCGAACTCCCCAAAGAATAGTCAACTATCCTTTCATCTGATTTGAAGTCAGTGGCGATCACCAGATACGCTAATCTTCCAAAGTGATAATTATAGCGATTTTTAATGAAAAACAAAATAAATTTATCAATATTCTTTTTGACTTCATATTAAATTTAAGCTATAATCTCACTCTTTTTTAGCATCAAGTTTTGATGATTACATTTTTAGGATCTTTCTTTGAATTTTTTTAAACAAAAATATTTAATCAATTTTTGGGACAATTCCCGTTCTATGATTGCACTTGGAATTTTAAGCGCAGTGTATTTTGGGATTTTTGGTGGCGTTTGGGCTGTTACTGGAGAAATGACGCGTTGGGGCGGTGAATTTTTAGAACTTTTAGGTATGAATTTAGATGGATATTCTTATTACCAAAAGCAAAATTTAAATGGAACCCCTTTAACAAGAACTGATGGTATTATGCTCATAGGTATGTTTATAGGTTGTTTAGTAGCCGCACTTTTAGCTAACAAAGTCAAATTTCGTCTACCTGCTAGCAATATAAGAATTTTTCAAGCAATAGTAGGTGGAATTCTTTCAGGATATGGAGCAAGACTTGCATTTGGATGCAATTTAGCTAATTTTTTTACAGGTTTACCTTATTTTTCTTTACACACTTGGCTTTTTACTGTTTTTATGGTTTTAGGAATTTATCTAGGAGTAAAAATTTGCAACACTTCCTTTTTTAAACCTAAAGCTAAATTAGAACGGGTAAATAAAGAAAACTTGCCGCTAAACAAGCAAAGTTTGCGTACAAAACTATATTTTAACTTAGGCATATTGCTTTTCATGGCCTTTTTAGTTTGGGTGTTTTATCTTGTTTTTACAAATGGCAATATCAGCACACAAAACAAACAAAGTCTTCTAGCTTTAGCACTGATTTTTGGTTTTGTTTTTGGCTTTATTATTTCTAGAGGACAAATTTGTTTTACTTCTTGCTTTAGAGATTTATTTTTATTTGGTAGAGATAATGCTATAAAAGGCGCATTAATTGGCATGATTATCGCTTCTTTAATCGCTTTTGCTTTTATCTTGCAAGGTCATACTAGCAAACTCATAGAACTTTCTCCTGCTGTAGCTGTGGGAGCATTTTTGTTTGGTTTTGGCATAGTTTTTGCCGGAGGTTGTGAGTGTGGTTGGGCTTATCGTGCCTTTGAAGGGCAAAGTCATTTTATGATAGTAGGAATTGCAAATATAATAGGAACTATGATTTTAGCCTTAAGTTATGACTTTTTACCAAAGGCTCTTAAAGAAGGTGTAAAAATCAATCTTTTAACTGAATTTGGAAATTTAAATGGATTTTTTATCAACCTTATTTTATTCATCTTAATGTTTGCTTTTGTGGTATTTTATAAAAAACACTTCTTTAAAAATCAACTTAAAGGATAAACAATGAAAATTACTTATAGTTTAAATTTGCAAGGTGAAGCTTGCCCTTATCCTGCTATAGCAACACTTGATGTCTTACCTAAGCTTCAAAGTGGAGAAATTTTAGAAGTACTTTGTGATTGTCCACAAAGTATCAATTCCATACCTCAAGATGCAAAAAACCGTGGTTTTAAAGTACTTGAAATCGACCAAAGTGGACCCACACTAAGATTTTTAATCCAAAAGCCTTGAAAATATTAATTTTTAAGCTTTAAAAAATAGTGAGAATATTCATCTAAAATTATTCTCACTCTAAACCTTAATCATTCAAGCTCACGCACCAAGCTATCAATTCTATTTCTTAAAACACTTTGGCGTTTTACAATCTCTTCTATTTCTTTATTTAGTGCTTTTATGTCGATTATCTCTCTTGTATCTTTTGCTTCTACATAGCTTGATACGCTTAAGTTATAATCATTTTTTGCGATCTCTTCAATGCTTACAAGCTTAGTTAAATGTGGCACTTCTTTTCTATCTTTATAAAGTTTTAAGATATTTTCTAAGTTTTCCTTGCTTAGCATATTTTTATTAGTTACTTTGATAAATTCTTCATTTGCATTGATAAATAGTGTATTTTTATCAGTTTTATTCTTTCTAAGCACCAAAATACACACCGCAATGCTTGTGCCAAAAAAGAGATTTGGTGCTAGAGAGATCACACAATCTACAAAGTTTTCTTCTATCATATATTTTCTTATATCTCTCTCTGCTCCACCTCTATACATTACCCCAGGAAAGCAGACAATCGCTGCACTTCCTTTCTCGCTAAGCCAAGAGAGTGAGTGCATCACAAAAGCCAAGTCAGCTTTTGAAGTGGGTGCTAAAACCCCTGCTTTGTTAAATCTCTCATCATTGATTAAAAGTGCATTGTCTTTGCCCTCCCATTTGGTACTATAAGGCGGATTGCTAACAATTGCGTCAAAAGGCTCTAGCTCTTTATGATTTTCACTAGGATTTATCAAAGTATCGCCGTGTGCGATATCAAAGCGTGTGTAATTTACATCATGTAAGAACATATTCATTCTAGCAAGGTTGTAGGTAGTGATATTGATCTCTTGCCCAAAATAGCCCTTTTTAGGATCGCTTTTTAGTGATTTTTTGTATTGCAAAAGTAGCGATCCACTCCCACAAGCAGGATCGTAGACTTTATTTGGCTTAGCATTATTATACAAAGTAATTTCTACCAAAAGTTTGCTTACTTCTTGTGGAGTGAAAAACTCTCCCCCGCTTTTACCCGCATTACTTGCATACATTGTCATTAAAAACTCATAAGCATCACCAAAAGCATCGATCTCATTTTCATTATAGTGCAAATCAAGCTCACTTATTGTTTCCATAATCTTTAAAATCTTTTTATTACGCTCTTTATTATCCGCTCCAAGTTTATTAGAATACAAATCTAAATCATCAAAAAGCCCCTTAAAGCTCTTTTCACTCTCACTTCCATTAGCACTAGATTCTATCTCTTTAAAAACTACACTTAGTTTTTCATTTAAATTTTCTAATTTTGCATTTTTAAATATATTTGAAAAAAGATGGCTTGGCTTTATAAAAAATCCTTTAGCATTAATGATTGTATCTCTACCATTTTCTGCCATCTCATCGCTTAAATTTTCATAATCTTGCTCAAAAGATTTTAAAACATAATTTTTTAGATTCTCGCAGATAAAATAATAAAATAAAAATCCCAAAACATAACTTTTAAAATCCCAACCATCGACACTTCCACGCAAATCATTTGCTATCTTCCAAATGGTTTTGTGTAATTCTTCTCTCTCTACAACGCTTTTCATATGGCTTCCTTAAAAGTTAATAATTGATTTCTATAATATTCATATTGCTTTTTTCTTGCTTCTATCTCTGCGGGGATTCCACTTTGTAAATCCGTGGTAAGTGCGTGGAATTGATCTAAAATATTTACAATTTTTTCTTGTGTTGCAAGGGGTGGGATTGGGATTTGAAATCTATCTGTATCAGCTACTGCTAATTGTGGGATTTTAACCGCATTAGCTCTTGCTATTTTTTGAAAATATTCAACTTTGTTTTTAAGGTAGTAAAAAATAAATTTTAAATTTATATCTTTTGTATCTGGATTTAAAGAGTAAGACCACAATTCATTTTTATGTGTAAAAGGTTTTGCATAATATTCAAAATCCACATAACCGCGAGATTTTACAATTATGCTAGTTTTTTTAAGAATATTTTGCTCTTGCAATAATTCCATCTTGGTATCAATAAAAGTTTTACCACCTGCAAAGATTCTAATATCGCCATTTTGGATTGCGATTTTTTCCATTTCTCCCGCAGTGATATTGATACCTTTTTGTCTTTCACATATTTCACCTAGCATTTTTAGCTCATACCCCCCCCCATTAGTTTTTAGATACTCAAAAGATAAAAGCTTGTTGCGATAATACTCATATTGACGGCGGCGCGCTTCTAGCTCTGCTTCTAGCTCTGCTTCTAGCTCTGTAAAAGTATCTAGAATCTTAACTATCTCTTCTTGAATTTCAAGCGGCGGAATTGGGATTTGGAGATTTTTCCACTTGGGTTGAGTTAAACCAAATCTAGTAATTCCTTGTGCATTTTTTAAAATTTGTTTTCGCAGATTCTCAGAATCAAAACAATATCTCAAAAAATAAGGATTAATTTGTCTATTGAAAATCCTAAAACGCATAATATGATAACTATAACAAACATTAGGCATATCTTCAATTGCAACAGAAGCAAAACCAATTTCATTAATATTCTCAGACGATGGAGTAATAAATAAATCATTTTTTAAAATATTACATTTTTGTATTTCAGCTTCTGAGGCAGTTACTTTCATTGAAGGAATATTTTTATTAATATAGTGATTATTCATCACATCTAAAAAATTTAAAAGAAAAACTTCTTTTTGGTTTTCTCTTATTTTTTTATCAACTCCTGTATTTGATAACTCCCCAATTTCCCATAAATTCTTAAACTCCACGCCATTAGGACAAAGCTCGTTTAATAATTTTTCTATTTTATTCATTCTCTTCCTTTTTAAGAAAAACTACAAATTTATCAAAAAAACTTTTAAGTTTATCAATGATTTGCTGTCGTTTTTCGTCATTTCCTTCACTCTTTGGAGCAAAAGGATTAATAAGCGGTAAAAGTCTTCCTATGCCCTCTCCTTTATCTTGGAAGAAATTTAGCTCAAAGGCTTCATCTAAATATTCTTTTGTCAAATTTCCATTTAAATTCTCATCTTTTATGATTTGTTGTAATTCTTGCTCTTTTTTTCTTTGCATAAAACTCTCAAAAAGGCTTTTATAATCGCTATTTTTATTATGATCAATCTCGTTTAAAAACTCTTGTATTAGCTCTTTTTTATCCCTTAAGCTTGGGTTTGAAATAATGGTTTTTAAAATATTTTCTTTTGTCTTTTCTTTGGAATCTTTGTGATACTCTTCAAGCAAGAACAATATAAAGTCTACATTGATCTCATTTTGTTTAATCAGCTCGATTTCAAAGATTAAATCATCATTGATATTTTCTTTTTCTTTCTCTTTTCTTAGAGTGTTGTAAAGCTCTAAATAATGGCTTTGATAGTCTTGTTTATCTCTGATATCTAAAGGATTTTTAAATTCATCAAAAAGATTTAAAATATTTTCAAGCTTTAGAATCTCATTGAAAATTTTAATGAATTCTCGTTGCTCTTTTTCGCTTTTTAATGGAAAATTTAAAAGTTCAAATTTTTGTTTTAATTCATCCACTAACGCACTATATTTTTCAAAATAAAAAGCAAAATTTTCTAGCAAAACAATGCTTGATGCTTTTTCATCACCAAACATTTTTAAGCTTTCATTTGTGGCATTTTCTAAATCTCTAAAACACACGACATTGCCGCAATTTTTTTGCTCATTTAAGATTCTATTGGTGCGTGAAAAAGCCTGGAGTAGTCCGTGGTATTTGAGATTTTTATCCACATAAAGAGTATTGATCGTTTTAGAATCAAAGCCTGTTAAAAACATATTAACAACTATAAGCAAATCTAGCTCTTTGTTTTTAAGCTTTTGGGATATATCTTTATAATAATTATCAAATTTTTCTAAGCTAAAATCACTTTTAAAATGGCTATTATAATCTTTTATCGCATTGCTTAAAAACTCTTTTGCACTTTGACTATCACTTGCAAACTCATCTAAATCTTCATTTTGTTCATAAGAGTAAATAATGCCAACTTTTAAATCTTGTTTGTTTTGTTTTAATTGTCTGCTAAATTCTTCATAATATTTTTTGGCAAAATCCACACTAGCGGTAGCAAAAATAGCGTTAAAACCTTGCACTCTTTGATTTTTAAGCGTGTAGGCACTTTGTCTTTTGGTATGGCGGTTAAAATTCTCTAAAATATAGCTTGTGATTTTTTCTATTCTTTCATCATTTAAAAGGCTTGATTCTCTATCAATGGTTAGAATTTTCTTATCTGAATCACTTTCAATTTGCTTCATTGTAGAATGATAACTTACTTTAAAAGGTAAGACATTTTTATCTTTTATCGCATTTAAAATCGTGTAAGAGTGCAAACAAACACCAAAAGTGCTTTGAGTGGTTTTAAGCTCTAAATTTTTATCATTATTAACAAAATAATTTTTGCTAGCATTTTCTTCAAAAATCGGCGTGCCAGTAAAACCAAAAATATAGTATTTTTTAAATTTTTTGATAATTTGTTCGTGCATTAAGCCAAATTGACTTCTATGGCATTCATCAAAAATAAAGACGATTTCAGAATCAAAAATGCGAGAATTTTCATATTTTTGCACGAATTTTGAAAGCTTTTGAATTGTGGTAATGATAATTTTCTCATCTTCTTTTGTGCTTTCTATGCGATGCTTTAGCTCATTGGTATTTTTAGTGGCATTAGCTGCACCTTTTTCAAATTTATCATATTCTTTTTGCGTTTGATAGTCTAAATCTTTCCTATCTACAACAAAAAGCACTTTTTGAATAAAGTTTAGTTTTGTGGCTAAAATCGCTGTTTTAAAGGAAGTTAAAGTCTTTCCGCTTCCTGTGCTATGCCATATATAGCCCCCTGCTTCTACACTACCATAATGTTTGTGATTATGGGCGATTTTAATTTTATCTATAATCCTCTCACTTGCTGCAATTTGATAAGGACGCATGATAAGCAATTCATTATCTGCATTAAAAACACAATATTTTGTAAGAATATTAAGTAAATTTCTTTTAGCTAAAAAGGTTTTTGCAAAGTCTTCTAAATCTTCGATAATATTGTTTTTAGCATCTGAAAAACTCATACAAAAAGCATAATTATCGTTTTGTGATTTTTTAGCTTTGTGCTGGTTTGTGTTGCTATAGTATTTAGTAAGTGTGCCATTTGAAATAATAAAAATTTGCACAAATTCATAAAGTGCATTGCCCTCTAAAAAGCTTTCTTTTTGATAACGCCTGATTTGATTGAAAGCTTCTTTTAGATTCACCCCACGCCTTTTTAGCTCAATATGCACTAAAGGCAGTCCATTTACTAAAATGCTAACATCATAGCGATTTTTAAACTCACCATTTTCATTTTTTAGCTGCGAGATAACTTGAAGGTGATTATTAATAGGATTAACTCTATCTATCAAAATAATATTTTTCTTGCTTCCATCTTCTTTTTCAAGTGTAAGTGTAAAACCATCACTTTGAAGCATTTTAGTTTTATCTTCAAAAGTTAGCTTAAGATTAGTGATATTTTGCCTATAAAAACTTTCCCATTCTGTCGGTGAAAAAGAGATATTATTAAGCCTTTGAAGTTGTAATTTAAAATTAGATTCAAGATCGTTTATATCGCTTAAATTTAATCGCTCATAGCCTTGAAGTGTAAGTTCTTTAATAAGAAATTTTTCTAAATCCTCTTCGCTTTGATAAGCTTTTGGCTCTTTCGGTGTGAATTTGTATTCTGTAATAATAGTAGTGTTGTCATTTTGCGTCATTAAATTATTCATAAAAAAAACCTAAAAATATAATTTAGGAAATTATACACAATTATCCCTACAAAAGTAGGGATTTTTAGAGATTTTCAAAGCTCTTTTAACATCCTTTCATAAGCAGCTTTAGTTCCTGAGCGGACATTAGTAAGTAAACTTGCAATAATAATCACCACCGAAGCTGCTAAAAATCCTGGAACTATTTCATAAAGACCCGAATTTGCAAAATTCTTCCAAAGCACCACAGTAGCAGCTCCCGTTATCATACCTAAGATCGCTCCTACTCTTGTCATCCTACTCCAAAATAAAGAAAAAAGCATTACAGAACCAAAAGAAGCTCCAAATCCAGCCCATGCATAAGAAACTATACTCAAAACACTTGAATTTTTATCAGTAGAAATCAAAAACGCTATTACAGCTACTAGTAAAACACCTAATTTACCTAAATTTAATACAACATGACTTGGCGCATCTTCTCTAAAAATCTTTTTATAAAAATCTTCCACTATAGTAGAACTTGAAACCAGCAATTGTGAACTTGCCGTACTCATAATAGCCGCTAAAATAGCACTGAGTAAAATACCTGCTATCCAAGGATTAAATAAAAGCTGCGACATCACGATGAAAATCTTTTCAGGATCTTGCAAACTTAATTCAAATTTATGCACATAAGCTATGCCCAAAATACCTATCATACAAGCACTTAAAAGACAAACCACCATCCAAGCAATACCTATAAAAGTGGCCATAGTAATATCTTTAGTAGAACGAATCGACATAAAACGCACTAAAATATGTGGTTGACCAAAATAACCCAAACCCCAAGCAAGTGCAGATATAATGCTTATAACTCCTACTCCTTCGCCCATAGATAAAGCTTGTGGCTTTATTTCTCTTACTATATTCATCGCTTCACCAAAGCCACCTAAATGATAAAGCATAACCAAAGGCACAATGATTAAAGCCATCATCATTAAAAGCCCTTGTATCATATCCGTCCAACAAACTGCCTTATATCCACCTAAAAAAGTATAAGCAACAATAATAATCGTTCCAGTAGTTAAAGCATAATCATATCTGATACCAAAAGTACTTTCAAAAAGTTTTGCTCCACTTACAAGCCCTGATGAAACATAAAAGGTAAAAAATATCAAAATTACCACCGCACATACGATGCGCAGTATATGTTTATCATCATCAAAACGAGTTTCAAAATAATCAGGAATAGTCAAAGAATTTGCAATCACACTGGTATAAATTCTAAGTCTTTTTGCCACAAAAATCCAATTTAAACTAGCTCCTATAGTAAGCCCAATTGCAATATAAGAATCTATAAAACCACTTACATATAAAGCTCCTGGTAATCCCATTAAAAGCCAACCACTCATATCAGAAGCCCCTGCGCTAAGCGCAGATATCACAGGCCCCATAGTACGCCCACCTAAAAAATAATCTTCTGAATTTTTATTTTGCTTATAAAAATAAAAACCTATATAAAGCATCAATAAGGCATAAACTACAAACATCACTGCTATTGGGGTATTAATTTGAACCACTTCCATCAATCTCTCCTTGATCATTAAGATATTGCTCTAATGCCTAAATTTCCATAGCGATGAAAAGATATACTTAAAGCTTTTTCATTAAAATAATTTAAAAGTTCAAAACGACCATTTAACAATGGCTTTTCTCTTATGATGATTTTAGCAAGCTTTGCAGCCTCTTTATAAATCTCATCATTTACATCTGGCTTTGCTAAATAACGCACTCTTTCATATTCTTTAATACTCTTGATAAAATTTTCTTTATTTTCTTTTAAAAACAATACTTTTGCTCCTATGCTTTGAACAATTCGTTCTATCATACTAACATCTTGTTCATCATAACTGATACTTAGATCAATATTTGCAATATTTGCACCTAAAACCACACCTAAAACATCTTTTAAGCTTTCATTTCCACAAAGTCTTAAAACCATATTCTTTATTTTAGTATAAGAAAAAAGATTATCTTCTCCACGAATATTGACATAATCTTTTGAAACACTAAACTCATTTTTATAATGATAAGCATAAGATTGAGACATTTGAATTAAATCGTTCATAAAATCTTGTGCTTCTTTTAAATCTATTTGTGCTAATTTTTTTGAAAATTTATCTTCAATTAAATGATCATCAAAATCTTCTTGCTTAATCTCTAAAAATTGAGTGATATAATTATAAATTCCCACTTTTCTACCCAAACCTATGGCAGATTTTTTAATCCCACCAAAAGGTTGACGCAGCACTATAGCCCCTGTGGTTGGTTTGTTAATATAAATATTTCCTGCTTCTATGTAAGTGTGAAAATACTCCCATTCTCTTTCATCTAAGCTTTCAAAACCTGCAGTTAAACCATAACCTGTGGAATTTACTATATCAATAGCTTCTTTTAAGTCTTTAGCCTTCATTACACTTAAAATCGGTATAAAAAGTTCATTCATATGAGTAAAATCACCCTTTTTAGTGCCATATTTTATGCCTGGAGTCATCAAATAAGGATTATCCTTTAAAAACTTAGGTTTTAATGCCCATTCTTCATAAGGTTGTAATTCATCTAAGGCCTTTTGAACTTTAGAACTTGGCTTATCAGCTAAAGTACCTAATTTATTTTTAAATTCAAAAGGATTGCCTACTGCCATAGAACTTGCAGCATCTACTAAAGTCTTTTTAAATTCTTCATCATGATAAACTTCTTCTTCTAAGACTAGCAAAGAAGTAGCTGAACATTTTTGACCGCTATTGCTAAAAGCAGAATGAATGATATTTTTAATCGCACTATCACGATCAGCAAATTTAGAAACTATAGTCGCATTCTTTCCGCCCGTTTCAGCACTTAAAAGCAAGGTTGGATTAGCTTTTAACATAGCATAAGCAGTATCCTCTCCTCCTGTAAGAATTGAAAATTTAATCGCTTCATCAACAAGTAAATATTTAGAAATATCACTTCCTTTTGAAGGTAAGAAAATCAAAGCGTCTTTTGGAATACCTGCATCCCAAAAACACTTACAAAGCATATAACCTGTTAGAGTTGAAAGTGAAGAAGGTTTGTAAATCACCACATTACCTGCAGCTAGTGGTGCAGCTATGGTGCCCACTGAAATCCCTACAGGAAAATTCCAAGGAGCTATGGTAACCCCTATGCCCTTAGGTGCGAATTTAACTTTTGGATTTTGTTTTTTAAGCTCTTCTAAAGAGTGCGGATAAAACTCTATAAAATCAATAGCCTCGCTTACTTCAGGATCGATCTCTAAAAAGGTTTTGCCCACTTCTAAAGCTGCCAAACCTATTAAATCTCCCCTTCTTTCTCTCATAAGTTTTGCGCTTTTGGCTAAAATTTGATAAATTTCATCATGACTTTTTTGTGTAAATTTGGAATTTTTAGCTACTTCTAAAGCTTGTTTGATTTCTTTTTCTCCTGCTAAATAAGCCTTTCCTATCACTCTATCTTCAATCTTATCTTTAACTTCTAAAACATTTAAATTTTCTGCTTTAAAATCAAGCTCACCTATAACAGGATAAACATCATAATCTTTTAAATTTTCATATTTAGCTTTAATTTCTTTAGCCCAAACTCTATTTTGCACTAAAATAAAATCTGTATCACTTTCATTGCTAAATTTTTTACTCTCGTAAGAACTTGTGATATTTTGCTCTTTATTTCTATCTTGCTTACGATGTGTAGTATTATCAAGAGTTTTTATACCTTCTAAAGATTTTAAAAAAAGTTCTTTTTGGATATTCCAGTTTTTATCTCCTACTTTAAGATTGAAAAAATAACGCATAAAATTATCTTCACTTGTATTTTCATCAAGGCGTCTTACAAGATAAGCAATAGCATTGTTAAAATGTGCTTCATCACAAACTGGGGCATAAAGGATTAAATCATGCATTTTGGATAATTGATAAGAACATTGCAAACTCATACCTTCAAGCATTTCAAAAGTAAAAGAATCTAAAGCACCCGCTTCACTTATGCGTGTATAAGCATAAGCAATCTCAAAGATATTATGACTTGCAATTCCTATGTTGATGTATTTATAATTATCTCCTTCAAGAATAAAATCAAGCATTTTATTATAATTGCTATCAGTATCTATTTTTTTGTAAAAAGTAGGAAGCTCCCAGCCTTTTTGAGATGCAATAGTTTCTTCACTTTCCATATTAGCACCCTTAACAAAACGGATCTTAATAGGCTTCATACCTTTTAAAACCCTCTCTTTTGAAAAAGCAAAAAGTTTTTTAAGATACTCATAAGAATCAGGAATATAAGCTTGCAAAACAATCCCCGCTTTAATATCAAATTTAGCCACACTTTCCATAAAAGCTGCAACAGTAAGTTCTAAATCTCTAAATTCTTCCATATCCAGATTGATAAATTTAGATACACCTTGTTTTTTCTCTTCTTCTAAGGCTAAAGCATAAAGATAATCTAGTCTTTTTACTACCTCTTCTTTGGAATAATCAAAATCTATAATATTAATTTGTGAAAAAATCGTAGTAATTTTTATGGAAATATAAGTGATATAACTTGATTTTAAAGCGTCTTCATATTTTTGCATACGATATTTACTCTCAGCTTCACCTAAAACCTCTTCGCCGATTAAATTCACATTTAAAGTGATTTTATCTTGCTCTTTTCTTTTTTTAATATGCGGCTCTAAAACACTAGGGTTTGCATCTAGAACCATAGCTTTAGTATCTTCTCTTAAATGTTTGACAAAAAAAGGTACACTTAAATTAGGAGCAAATTTGCCAAAATTTAAAAAGCTAAAAAGTAGGAATTTTTCAAAAGTGCTAAAAAAATCCGCTATGCCATATTTACTCAAAGTATATTCTATAAGCTCAAAACTTGCATTTTTATCTTTACATCTAAAAGAACGATCTAAAAGTTCTATAAGCATAACTTTATTTTTGGGATTATTAAGAAGTTTTTGCATTTTAGCATGAAATTCTTTTTCAGAATTTGAAATATTGGCTTCTATTTGTCCTTGCAATTCTTCAGCTAAGGCTAAAGCTTTTTGTATCATTTCGTATCTCCTAAGATAAAATAAATTTTAATAAATAATATATAAATAAGATAAAAATAATATTTTAAATCATATAAAATGTATAAAAAATGATAAAAAAAATTTTAATGGGTATATAAGTAACAAAAATTAAGAAATGATAATATCATTTTCTTGCTTATTTACAACCTTGGCAATAATTTTAGCTTGAATATTTTCATCTTCTAGTTTTTTTAAACATTCTAAGGATTCTTTTTCACTTATAGAAATTAAAAGTCCTCCTGAAGTTTGCGGATCACAAAGTAATAATTTTTCTTCATTTAAATCAGGGATAAGTTCTTTTATAAATTCTAAATTTTTATAAGCTCCAGCAGGAATTAAACCCATATTAAAATACTCTTTTACTCCATCTAAAAAAGGAAGTTCACTTTCAAAAATTTCAAAAGAAATATTTTTATTTAGCATTTCTTTTAAATGTCCTAAAAGTCCAAAACCTGTGACATCACTCATGGCATTTGGATGAAATTTAAGAGCAATTTGACTGGCTTTATAATTTAACTCCATCATACTTTTAAGCATTATATCTAAATGTTTTTGATTTAACATTTGTGCCTTTAAAGCTGTACTTAAAATTCCTGTTCCTAAAGGCTTGGTTAAAATGATACAATCTCCAACTTTAGCCGTATTATTAGCAATAAATTTACCAGGATGTACTTTTCCTGTAACACTAAGTCCAAAAAAAAGCTCAGTGCTTTCTATAGTATGGCCACCCACAACTAAAGCATTGCATTCTTGAACCTTATCATTTGCACCTTCTAAAAGCTCTTTTAAGATATTTACATCATGATTACAAGTATCAAAACCTACTATATTTAAGGCATTAATTACCTCTGCACCCATAGCAAAAACATCGCTTAAAGCATTTGCTGCAGCAATAGCACCAAAATGATAAGCACTATCTACTATAGGAGTGATAAAATCAAGCGTTTGCACCAAAGCTAAATCGGGACTGATTTGATATACGCTTGCATCTTCATTATTTCCGATATCACTAAGTAAAGCAGGAGTTTTTTGCATGAAATTTAAAATTGTTTTAAGACCACCCGGGCTTAATTTCGCTGCTCAACCTGCTGCTTTAACAAAATGCGTTAAATTTTGATTTTTATATTGCAGTGTTTTTCCTTATAGAGTGATGATTTTTGCTTTACCAAAAAGCTCGTTTAAAATTTCATAAGCATTGCCTATATTTCCTATTTTAAGTTCTTTACTTTTATTAAAAAATTCTAGACAAGCTCCACAACTTATGATCTCAATACCTAAATTTTCAAGTTCTTTCATAGCTAAATGTGCTTTATGATTTTCATCAACATTGATTAAAACACTTTCATTTACGCAAAGAATTTTACTTGGAGCATGATCTAAATTTGTTAAGGTACTTAAAAATCCTACAAGTAAATTTTGTCCCAATTCACCCTCACCCACTTTGTCGGTTTTTAAAAATAAAACATTATAATCGTGAATATTTACTTCACTAGAATTAAAATTCTTTTTTTGTACTTTGATGCAAAACTCTTGTGCATTTTCATCTATAATAGGATTTAAATTTAAAGAGTTAAGAAATTTTACAACATTATTTTTTGAAATAATAGAATTTAAAACAATTTCTAAAATTTCATTTTCTTGAAGTTTTTCAAGAGCGTTTTTTGTTTCAACTATAGGCTGAGGACAAGAAAGATTGCGACAATCAATTTTCATTATTTTTCCTTGATATTAGCTTTGAAAAATAATATTATTTTATTACTTGTTTTGTGTTTAAAAATTTTAAATAATATAGAAAAAATTTAAAAGCTCAAAAATGAGCTTTTTTTAAAATCTTTTTTTATTCACATCTTCAAGAATTGCCGCAGCAATTTGATTAACTTCATTTGTTATATTATTGGTAACATTTGCAACTTCGACATTTTCCTTAGTTACAGTTTCAAGTTGTGCTATAGCATCGTTAATCTGTGTGATTCCTGCTGTTTGTTCTTTTACAGATTCTGCTACTTCATTTACGCTTTGAACAAGTATATTAATATTTGCCTCGATTTCAGATAAGGATTTTCCTGTTCTTTCCGCAAGCTGTCTTACCTCATCTGCAACAACTGCAAAACCACGCCCATGTTCTCCAGCACGTGCAGCTTCAATAGCTGCATTTAAAGCAAGAAGATTCGTTTGCTCAGCGATATCTTTAATCACATTGACAATATTTTTTATATCATCAGCTTGCGAAGCAACCTCAACTGTTTTTCCACTTACATTTTGCATAGAAGAATTAATCTCCTCTACAGCTGCAGCCGATTGTTCTAAAGAACTCGCTTGTGCATTAGAGCCATCAGCAAGTTTTTGCATAGAATTTTTTAACTCTTCTGACTGATTGGCTAAATCTTTAGCAAAATTTGAAGAAGCTACAAGCATCTTTTTAATTTCTTTACCTAAAATATTAGTTGTAATCTCAACTTCGCCTTTAGCATCAAGTACCTCTGTGCTAAAATCAAGCGCTTTATAACTATCAAAAACTCTATTAATTTCATTCATATTAGAACCAATTTTACTTTGCAAAACATCAAGCATTCTATTAAGAACATTTTTAAGTTCTACTAATTGAGGGTTTATAGGATTTTTAGTAATTCTTGCAGTTAAATTACCTTTTTCGATTTCTCTAGCAGTTTGCACCGATTCATCTACAGCATTTTGATCTTGTTCTAAAGATATTTGAATCTTTTCAATATTTTCATTTATGATTCTGCCCATTGCTCCTAGCTCATCATTGGCACGAATTTCAATAGCCTTAGGTTCAATTTTTTCATGGTTTAAAAAACGGAAAAATGATTCTAAAGAACTAAGAATCACAGGCAATCTAGATGCGACAATTTTTCTTACGCAATAATAAACCACTCCTAAAACAATAAAAATAAAAATAAAAGATGCACCAATAATAATTAATTGTAATTTTTTCAAAGGTTCAAAAACTGAATATTTAGGGGCAGTTACCAAAACCGTCCAAGAACTATCTTGCACTTTAAAACTATTAATCGCAGCATAAGAATCATCACCGTCAAAAGCTATATAGTTAAAAACTCCATTTTTTCCTTCACTCATAGCCTTATAAGTCTCTTGTGCACCTTTATTAGGATTGACATCTTTTAAATTTTTTAAAACCAAATTTTTATTAGGATGAATTGCAACAAGACCATCTGAATTTAAAAGAATTCTTAATTCTCCATTATATTTTTGACTCTTAGGGTCTAAAAGATAAGTAGCAATAGCCGAAAAATCCAAAGTCATACCGATAACACCTACAACTTGATTTTTTCGATCAAAAATAGGCATAGCAACATTTACAGCATCAAAATCTTGACCTTCTAAATTCATCTTAATAGAACGGCCTATATATACTTTATTTTCCCCATATTTTGCTTTTTTTAATATATCTTGCACAACTTGCAGATTAGCTATTTCATCACTAGCTTGTATTGCTTTTATTCCGCCTTTATTATCCTTTTCTTCATCAGCGTAAAGCATGACAAATTTTCCGCTTTGAGTATTGAAAAATTTACTCTCTTCTTTAAAGTATTCTGGCGGATCGATAAGATACAAATAAGTAAAATTAGAATAAGCACTATTATCAAAAGTATTGGTTATAATATTTGTTATATTATCTATATCTAAATCTTCTTTAGAGGTTGATCTAAACATTTCTGTTAAAGTACCTGAAATACTTTTATTTAAAGCGATCATTTCCCCAAAAATTCCTTGAGTTTGGGTAGCATATTCTTTCGTGATAGAAGCAAGAATATCTTCTGTATTTTTAGTAATATTTTGACTTACTTGTTTTGTGATTAATGATATTAAAATAACAAGTCCAATAACAACAACAGTTGCCACAGAAAAAATAAGTTTTAAACCTATATTTAAAGATTTAAACATCTTATAACTCCTAAAAAATAAAAAATTTAGATTCTAATTTTAACATATTTTTAAAAAAATAATATTAATTAATTATAAAAATATTATGTATTAGTATTTTTTGATAGAAGATTTATTTTTTTCCTTTTAAAAACAGTTCTTTAAAGCGTTTATTAGCGTATTCTTCTATATCTTTTTGTAAAATAGAGTAATTTTCCATTAATTCCAAAGCTCTAGGAGTAAGTTTTGTTCCTGATTCTTTAGAGCGTCCTTGTCTTGTGCTAACTAAGATTTCTTGAGAATTTTTTTGTAAGGTTTGTAAATGCATCCAAGCTTTTTTATAATTAATCCCCATAAGTTTAGAAGCATGCAATAAACTACCTGTTTGTCCGATAAGTTCTAAAAGTTCTGTTTTTCCTCGTCCAAAAAGCAAATCTCCATCCGCATTTTCAATCCAAGTTTTTGTTCTTACTATAAATTGCTTACCTTTTTTTTCTTTAAAACAACCAAGTTGACAATACTTTACATCAACCTTATAAGCTTTTAAAGCTGAACGCATACTTTTAAGCCCACAACCTTCTTTAGCAATATCTCTTGCATCTTTACAAAAAATTCTACGCTTTTCATCTAAACTAGGTTCTATTTTTTTAAGCACTTCGATCTTTGCTTTTTCAAAATCTAAATGTCCAAATTGCCCCAACTCGCAATTATCAATTCTCATGTGATTTTCATCGGCTAATTGTCCGATTTTTTCTATATTTACATTAAATTTCTTTGCAATTTTAAAAGCTGTACCACAATCTAATTTTTCATTACTATTTAACAATTCTCTCATATATGAGATGATTTCTTTTTCTTGATTTTTATCCATGAATTCTAAATTCTCCACTATAAATATTGATCTTATTTTCTCTAGCAAAACCACAAAGCGTTAAATCAAATTTTCTTGCTATCATAACTCCTAGACAAGTAGGAGCCGTGCGTGAAACAAGCACTGGAATTTTATGCATAACTGCTTTAGCTACCATTTCAGAACTTAGCCTTCCACTAACCATTAAAAAACATTGACTTAAATCAACCCCAGCTAAACGCGCTTTTCCTAAAGCTTTATCTATGGTATTATGCTGAGCTATATCTTCACCTATAAAAAAAGTTTTCTCATCTACAAAAAGCTTAGCCGTATGTACACAGCCTGTTTTCTCATAAAGCTCGCATTGAGTATAAAAAGTACTCATTTGTTTTAAAATTTCATCTTTGCTAAATTTTGCATCAGAACTAATTTTACTCGCTTCAATAGCTTCTGGATCGATATTGGCAGTATGTGCTCTACCGCAACCACTTATAACTACACCTTGGGCATTAAGCTTTGCTAAATTTTCTTTATCAATCTTTGCTTTAATATGCACACTCATACCATCATCTTTTGTTTCTATGCTCTCAATATCGCTTACTTTCGCAATGATATTTTCACTCATTAAATATCCTATTGCTAATGCCTGTTCATCTACAGGAGTTGCCATTAAAGCACCTACTTTTTCATCATTAATAAAAATTTCAAGTTTAATTTCACGCACTAAAGTATCATCGCATGTAAAAGATTCATCACCTTTATATTTTAAAATTTGAGTTGTAAATAACGGATCCATACCTTATCCTTTAAATATCTTTAAATAATATTATATCAAAAAAACATAAATAACAAATTTATATATGGAAAAATAGATTTTAGATTCAACTTATAAAAGAAAATTCGTTCTATTTATTTCAAAAAAGCTTAAAACTACCGCTATGTAATAACATAGCGGTTAAAGATTAAATTTTTACATTAGGATCATAAGAAAAACTAGGTTCAATTTGCTTTTTATTGCTTAATTCTTTATACCAATAAGAATGTAAAATATAAACCTCTTCTTCTTCTTTATAACCACTAATCATAGAATGGATACTGCCTTTGATTGCAAATACTGCCATATAAATATGCACGCCAAAAAACACTGCACACACTATACCCAAGAAATTATGCACTATAGCTGAAATTCTTAAAAGTTCAATTTGAGTTAAACCAAAAAGACCTTGAATTGCCGTGGAATTAAAATCAAGAAAATACATAAATCCACCTGTAATTATCATCAAAAATCCACCAAATACAGCTATATAATACCAAGATTTTTGACCAAAATTAAACTTACCTGCAGGTACAGGACGTTTTACTTTGCTTAAATAACCACCTACTATCATCATCCATCTGATATCATAACTTGCAGGAAGCATTCTTTTAATCCACCATAAAAACATAGGGATTATAGAGATGATAAATAAAATCGTTGCAAAAGCATGTAAATTTTTACAAACCCTTACAAAAAGTCCGCCTCCAAAAGTCGCCCCAAACATCATCACAAAACCAGTTGGCACTAAAATCACCCAAGAAATTGCCGCGATAAAATGAAAAAGTCTTTCAAATAATGTAAAAGCATAAATTTTCTTTCCATCGTGTGAAAATTGCTTAGGTCCTATAACCATATAATGCAAAGCAAATGCAGATAATACCGCAATAACAGCGATTAAAGCTATAGTAGCTATATATTCACCTTGCAAAGTTGTCCAAAGTTTGCCAAAAGTATCATAATTTGGGATATTTGTAATACGATGAAAATCCCAAATTTGAGTATCTTGTCCCATTCTCTCGCTACCATAAGCAAATAAACTCACTACGCTTAATAAAAGCGTTACAAATACTTTTCTCATAAGCGTTCCTTTCCTGTGTAAGCAATCTTCCATTCCAAACTTTCCGAAGGATTTGGAATGCCATAATTTCTATTCATAAGTCTATTATGATAAATCTCTTCTATTTTAGAACTTTCACCTACTAAAAGTGCTTTTGTTGAACACATCGCAGCACATACAGGGACTTTTCCTTCTGCGATACGATTTTGACCATAAAGTTCTCTTTCTTTTTCTGAATTCGTTGCTTCAGGGCCACCTGCACACATAGTACATTTATCCATAATGCCTTTATTTCCAAAAACACTATCTTTTGGAAATTGTGGTGCACCAAAAGGACAAGCATAAAGACAATATCCACAACCTATGCAAATTTCTTTATCATGCAAAACAATACCATCAGCACGGATGTAAAAACAATCCACAGGACAAACGATAGAACAAGGAGCATCATCACAATGCATACAAGAAATAGAAGTTGAAACTTCTTTTCCTTGAATTCCTTCATTTAAAGTAATCACACGGCGGCGGCGAATATGAATAGGAAGCTCGTGTGCTTCATCACAAGCTATCGCACAACCATTACAATCAATACAACGCTCATTATCACAAAAGAATTTCAAGCGTTCTTTTTCTAAATTTGCAAAATTTACCTTACTCATTTTCCATCCTTACTGATTCTACAAAGCCCACCTTTAGTCTCTGGAATCTGACACATGATATCATAACCATAATTTGTTACCGTATTAGCACTTTCTCCGCTTGCATAAGGCTTAGTTCCTTCTGGGAAATTGTGCGTTAAATCCACGCCTTGCATAACTCCTGTAAAATGGAAGGGCAAGAAAATCATGTCTTTTGCCACGCCCGGATTTACTTTCACTCTAACATGAATCTTGGTTCCCTCTGGAGAATGCACCCAAATCCTATCTCCTGCTTTGATGTTTTGTTCTTTTGCCAGTTCAGGATTGATCTCACAAAACATTTCAGGCGTTAAACGCGTTAGATACATAGACGCTCTATTTTCCATACCTGCACCATTTAAATTCACAAGCCTTGCAGTTACCAAATTTAGTGGGAATTCTTTAGAATAATCCTTAGCTTGTTGCACAGAAACAAATTTAGTATCCACACGATAAAGTGCTTTTTGGTCTTCAAAACTTGGGTATTTTTGCACCAAATCATTTCTTGGAGAGTGCAAAGGTTCACGGTGGAGTGGAATTTTATCTTTAAAGGTCCAAACTACAGCTCTAGCTTTAGCATTTCCATAAGGAACTATGCCTTTTTCTATACATTTAGTTGCTATGATATTGCTATCATCATAAGACCAAGTTGATCCCATTTTAGCTTTTTCTTCTGCACTTAAAGTGATGCCTAAAACTTTTTCTATATTATCTTTAGTAATTTGCGGATAACCTGTATTAATAGGCGAATTTAAAGGTGCATTGTTAGCCAGCAAACTTTCTCCTTCATACTCAAGTCCAAAATTGTTTCTAAAGCCCATACCGCCTTTTGCTACTTCAATGTCGGTATTATAAAGCACAGGAGAACCTGGATGCTTATCACTCCAGCAAGGCCAAGGAAGCCCGTAATACTCGCCCGCAAGTTCGTCTTTTCCTTCTAAAGTTACCTCATCAAATTTATCCCAATGTAAAGTATGTTTTTTAAGCCTTTGGGGACTCCAGCCATTAAGTCCTATGCTTCTAACTGCTTTTGCAATTTCTCTTGTTGCATTTTCAGGCCAAACGATCTCACCTTTTTCATCGCGTAAAGTTTTGGTAAAGTCTTCATAAAAGCCTAATTTTTTAGCAAGTTCAAATAAAATTTCTTGATCTTCCATGCTTTCATAAAGTGGGTCTATAACCTTAAATCTCCATTGCCCACTACGATTTGTAGCCGTTACACTTCCGCTTGTTTCAAACTGTGTTGCTGCAGGTAAAAGATAAATTCCATCTTTTCTTTCTGCGATAATCCCTGCTTCATTGACAAAAGGATCAGCCAAAACTAAAAGCTCTAAAGCTTCCAAACCTTCTTTAACTTTTACTTGTTGTGCAGTCGAAGTGATACCATTTCCCATAACTACCAAAGCTTTTAAAGGTGTTCCTGCATTATCGATAGCATCATTTCCATCTTTTCCATTTAAAGCTGCTGCCCACCATCTAGCAAGTGAAAGTCCGGTTTTATGCATCCAATCTTTACTTACAAAATTTCCCAAAAGCCACTCATAATCCACACCCCAAATTTTGGCATAGTATCTCCAAGTCGCTTCATTTAAAGGATAATAACCAGGTAAATTTTCACTCAAACAAGCCATATCCGAAGCACCTTGAACATTATCGTGTCCGCGTAAGATATTAACTCCGCCACCAAATTTACCTATATTTCCAAGTACCATTTGCACAATAGGTGCTAAACGTGTATTTGAAGTTCCTACAGTATGTTGAGTTAAACCCATAGCCCAAATAAGCGTAGTTGGTTTGTTTTTAGCTACTTCGTGAGTGATTTGCACCAAAAGTTCTTTAGAAATTCCCGTAACATTTTCTACTTCTTCGGCTGTCCATTTTGCTGCTTCTTCGCGAATTTTATCAATTCCAAAAACTCTTTCATCAAGATATTTTGTATCTTCCAAGCCTTCATCAAAAATGATTTTTAACATTCCATACATGAAAGCAATGTCAGTTCCTGGACGAATTCTTGCATAAATATCCGCTTTTGCTGCACTTTTTGTAAATCTAGGATCTACAACGATAAGCTTTGCACCTTTTTCTTTTGCTTTTAAGAAATGTCTAAAACCCACAGGGTGATTTACCGCTGGATTTGCTCCAATGATAATGATACATTTACTTCTTTGGATGTCTCCAAGATGGTTTGTCATAGCGCCATAACCAAATGTATTCGCCACACCGGCGACTGTTGCGCTGTGTCAAATTCTAGCTTGATGATCTACATTGTTCGTTCCAAAAAATGCTGCAAATTTTCTTATATAATAAGCTTGTTCATTATTAAGTTTTGCAGAACCTAAAAACATAACACTTTCAGGATTTTCTTTACGATAAGCAGCTAGTTTTTCTCCGATCTCACTTAAAGCTTGCTCATAACTTATGCGTTTCCATTCTCCATTTTCTTTTTTCATAGGATATTTTAAACGCACATGTGAACGCACCATATCGATCATATCAGATCCCTTGCAGCAATGTCCACCTGAACTCACAGGATGATCTTGAGCGATTTCTTGACGCACCCAAACACCATTTTGCACTTCTGCAATAATCCCACAGCCTACAGAACAGGCTGTACAAACTGTTTTTACTTTTTTACTACCTTCATAAGCTTCTTTAAGCTCATCAGCACTCGCTTCTCTTAAAGTTTCACTTCTAGCAAGCAACGGTGTTGCTAGGCTTGAAAGTGCTGCCATTTTAAGAAAAGAACGACGCGTAAGCTTGATATTTTCACCTACACTTGACATTACTCAGCCTTTATATAATAATTTTCCCAATTAGCACTTCTTTGAAAAAGCACTTCTTTTTTCTTACTTTTACCTTTAACCAAATCTTTTCTTTCTTCATCTTTAGCTAGAGCTAAAGTTGTGCTACCAAGCACTCCAGCAGCCCCTAAGGCAAAAGCGGATTTTTTAAGAAATTCTCTGCGATTTTTCACGAGTCCTCCTTTGTTTATTTGCTTCTCTTCTTAAAAATTCTGAACGCGATAGATCGTTTTGCACTTTTTTAGAATTTATTTTTGCAGGTTTTTCCACTTCAAAGCAAAGTCTTTCAAATTCCATAAAAGCCGATGCAATACTTGCAATTTCCTTATATAAATTCGCATTTTTATTCATGAAAACATCGCCTAAAAACTCATCAATGCTTTTATTGATCACTTTTTCAAAAAGCTCTTTGGCTAAATCATCTTCATTTTGCCTTAAAAATTCACTCATCAACAATAAACAAAATCCAACACTATCTTCACTTTCTTTAAAAAATTTTTCATTGCGTCTTATTTTACTTTTGACTAAAATTTGACGCACGCAAAGTAAAGGATTTGAATTTTCAAAACCTTCTTCTATGTAAGAAAAAGTCGTTGGAATGCTATTTTTAAGACTTAAAAAAAGCAAATCATATTCTTTAAAAAATGCTTGTATAGAATTTTCATCATCTAAATGCTTAAGCAAGATATCAAAATTTGATTTTAAATTTTCATCAAATAAACATTCTTGCATTGTCTTTAAATACTCTTGTAATTTTGACAATCTTTCTTCAGAAAATGAAAAAACAAAAAGCTCTCCTAGACATTGATAATAAAGACTTCTAGCTAATCTTAATTTTTCCAAATCCATTAAAGCTCCCATGCATTCAAAATTTTCAAAAATAGCTTTAAATTTTGCTTGAATGAATATTATGCAAAATATACCTAATATTCATTTTAAAGCCGATTTTTAAATCGATTTATCTTAATACTATTTGATTTAAAAATCACTGAATTTCAATAAAATTCCACAAGGATTTAAAATATTAAAAAATCATACCAAAGTATTGAAAATTAGATATTTGAGTTGATTTTATATTTGAAAAAATAAAATACTTTGCATAAAATTTACATCTTTGATTCTCTTCCGAGTAAAATTAACATTTTATGCAAATTATAAATAATACTAATTTCTTAAAGAATAATCCTTATAAGAAAATTCTCTTATCATTTGAAGTTCATTTTTTGCATTTAAAAGCATGAGATTTGGAAGTCTTATACCATTAAAAGTTGTGTTTTTCACAATGGTGTAATGAATTTGATCTAAAAAAACAATTTTATCGCCGATTTTAAGCTTTTTATCAAAGGCGTATTCTCCCATTACATCACCCGCTAAACAAGTATTTCCAGTAAGCAAATAGGAAAATTCGCTTTCTTTTAAGTCTGAAATTTTTTCATTTTCTCTTGTGGCTAAAATTCTAGCATTTAAAACTTCACTTGTATAAGGCATGATGATAGTATCTGGCATATGTGCTTCGCTTGAAGTATCTAAAATAGCAATTTGTTTTTCATTTTCTATGATATCTACTACACTAGCCACCAAATTTCCTGTTTGCCAACCCACCGCTTCGCCTGGTTCAAGATAAACTTGCACGCCATATTTATCACTGAAATTTTTACACAAAGCAATAAGCTTTTCAACATCATAGCCTTTTTTAGTGATGTGATGTCCTCCTCCAAAATTCACCCATTTCATTTGCCCTATCCATTTGCCAAATTTCTCTTCAAAAGCCTTTAAAACTGCTTCTAAAGCATCAGCACTTTCTTCACAAAGTGCGTGAAAATGAAGTCCTTCTATAGCATTTAAATCCACATTTTCAAAATCTTTAGCACGAATTCCAAGTCTTGAGTATCTTCCACAAGGATTGTAAAGTTCTTTTGGGGCTAGAGAAAATTCAACATTACAACGAAGACCTAAGGAATTTTTTTGTGTTTTAGCTTGAAATTTATGAAATTGGGCTAAAGAGTTAAACACTATATGATGAGATAAACTGGCTATTTCACCTATTTCATCTTCTTTAAAAGCAGGTGAATAAGTATGAATTTCTTTATCCATGTATTCTTTAGCAAATTTTGCTTCCCAAAGTCCGCTACAAGTACAACCTTTTAGGTATTCTCCAACAATTTTCATCGCTCCTGAAAAAGCAAAACCTTTTAAAGCTAAAAGCACTTTAGCACCACTTTTTTCACCAACACTTGCTAAAAGCTCACAATTTTTTCTTAATTTATCTTCTTCTAAAATATAAGCTGGAGTTTGAATTTTTTCATAAAACATTATTTTTCCTTGATTAAATTGCTAAAATCATAACAAAATTAAACCAAATTTTCAAAATAAATATTTACTAAAGTTAAAAAAATAATGACTATAATACAAAAAATCAAGCAAAAGGAAAAACTAATGAATAGAAGAAATTTTTTAAAATTTAATGCACTTACTCTAGCAAGTATGGGTGTAGCCTATGCAAATCCTATGCACGATATGCACTCCATGCATAAAAATCATTCTATAAATCATGACTTAGATACTTCTTTTATAAACTTTGCTCCAAAAAATTTAAAGCTTTTAGATCCAAAACAATTCCCCCAAGGAGAAATTTTAAAAGCCTTGCCTTTACTCAAAAATGAAAGTAAAGAAAAAAATATTTTTCATGCTACCCTAGAAATCAAAGAAAATCATATAGAGCTTATCAAAGGTAAAAAAACCTTATTTTATACTTACAATGGCCTCGTGCCTGCTCCAAAAATAGAAGTTTTTGAAGGAGATAAACTTGAAATTTTAGTCAAAAACAAACTCAAAGAAGCTACAACTATACATTGGCATGGCGTTCCTGTGCCACCTGATCAAGATGGAAGCCCACATGATCCTATCTTAGCAGGAGAAGAAAGAATATATCGTTTTGAAATTCCTCAAGATAGCGCAGGAACTTACTGGTATCATCCACATCCTCATTATACGGCTTCTAAACAAGTTTTTATGGGTTTAGCGGGGGCTTTTGTGATCAAAGCAAAAAAAGATGCTTTAAGTCATTTAAAAGAAAAAGATTTAATGATTAGCGATTTGCGTCTTGATGAAAACGCTCAAATTCCAAACAACAACCTAAATGATTGGCTAAATGGTAGAGAAGGAGAATTTGTACTCATCAATGGACAATTTAAACCTAAAATCAAACTCGCCACAAACGAACGCATACGCATTTATAATGCTACTGCAGCAAGATATTTAAATTTACGCATACAAGGAGCTAAGTTTATACTTGTTGGTACTGATGGCGGACTTATAGAAAAAACTATTTATAAAGAAGAACTTTTCTTAAGTCCTGCTTCTCGTGTAGAAGTTTTAATCGACGCTCCAAAAGATGGGAATTTTAAGCTAGAAAGTGCTTATTATGATAGGGATAAAATGATGGTAAAAGAAGAACCTAATACCCTATTTCTAGCCAATATTAACCTAAAAAAAGAAAATGTAGAACTTCCAAAAAATTTAAAAATTTTCAAACCTTCAGAAGAACCTAAGGAATTTAAAGAAATAATCATGAGTGAAGATCATATGCAAATGCATGGTATGATGGGAAAAAGTGAAGGCGAATTAAAAATCGCTCTTGCGTCTATGTTTTTAATCAATGGCAAAAGCTATGATTTAAAACGCATTGATTTAAGCTCCAAACTTGGAGTAGTTGAAGACTGGATAGTGATAAACAAATCTCACATGGATCATCCTTTCCATATACATGGCACGCAATTTGAACTCATCTCATCAAAACTCAATGGCAAAGTTCAAAAAGCCGAATTTAGAGCCTTAAGAGATACTATAAATGTGCGTCCTAATGAAGAGTTAAGACTTAGAATGAAACAAGATTTTAAAGGACTTAGAATGTATCATTGTCATATTTTAGAACATGAAGATTTAGGAATGATGGGAAATTTAGAAGTAAAGGAATAAAATGGTAAAAGTGGAATTTTTAGGCCCCATAAATAAAGAAAATTTAGAACTTGAGGTAAAAAATTTAAAAGAATTAAAAGAAATTTTGCAAAAAGATGAGAGTTTAAAAGAATGGCTAGAACTTTGTGCGGTATCTTTAAATGATGAAATCATTTTTGATGAAAACACTAAGTTAAAAACTGGTGATAAAATAGCACTTTTACCGCCAGTTTGCGGGGGTTAAATGGAACATTTTACACTCTATCAAGATTCTTTAGATATTCCTAAAATTTATAGCCAATGGTATGAATTTGCCAAGGATAAAAACTGCGGTGCTTTGCTGACTTTTTGTGGTATTGTGCGTGAAGAAGGAGGCATTGAGGCACTTAGTTTTGATATTTATGAACCGCTTTTAAAAAAATGGTTTAATGAGTGGCAAAAAAGAGTAGATTTTGATGGTATTACCTTGCTTTTTGCTCACTCTATAGGTGATGTAGCGGTTCATGAAAGCTCTTATTTTGCAGGAATTTTAAGCAAACAAAGAAAATTAGGACTTAAACTTCTTAATGAATTTGTTGAAGATTTTAAAGCAAGTGCACCCATTTGGAAGTATGATGTAATAAACAAAGAAAGAATTTATGCCAAAGAAAGATCAACCAAACTTTGCGGTGCAGGACTTTTAAAAGGATAAAAAATGTTAATGTCTTATGAAGAAAGTTTAAAAATTTTACATTCTCATATCAAAACCTATGAAAAGATTGAAAAAATAGCTCTTACAGAGTGTTTAGGACGCATTTTAGCTCAAGACATAAAAGCCCCTAAAAACCAACCTGAATTTCCAACTTCGGCTATGGATGGTTATGCGATCAAATTTGAAGATCAAGATAAGCCTTTAAAAATTTTAGGCCTCACACCTGCGGGCACTATGCCACAATTTAGCGTGCAAAATGGTACTTGTGTAAAAACCTTTACAGGCTCACTCATGAGCGAAGGAAGCGATACTTTAGTCCCTGTTGAAAATGTACGCGTAGAAAATGATACTCTTTTTATAGAAAAAAAAGTTCCTCAAGCTTTTGCCGTGCGTGCGGTAGGAGAAAACTATAAAAAAGATGAAATTTTACTCAAAAAAGGCACAAGGTTAAATTATAGCGAGATAGCTCTTTTAGCTGAACTTGGATTTTTTCACATTAGTGTGTTTATAAAGCCTATTGTAGGGGTTTTAAGTAGTGGAAGTGAGATCAAGGATCTAGGAGAAGCCTTGGAAAATCCTGCTCAAATCCGCTCTTCAAATCATATCGCCATAGCTAATTTAGCTAAAAATTTAAATTGCGATACAAGGGTTTTTCCTCTTTTAAAAGATGATGAGAAAGCCACTTTTTCCACCCTTGAAAGTGCTTTGCAAAGTTGTGATATTTTGGTTACAACGGGCGGGGTTTCTATGGGAGATTTTGACTTTTTAAAAAAAGCCATCAAAGAATACGAAATCATCATCGATAAAGCCGACATAAAACCAGGTAGACATATCAAAATAGCTAAGGCTAATGAAAAATTCATCATCGCCTTACCAGGTTTTCCTTACTCGGCTATGGTAATGTTTAATCTTTACGCAAGAGAGATTTTAAACTCTTGGTTACTTCAGCCTAAAGACTATATTTGCAAAGCCTTTTTACAAGGAAGTTACAAGAAAAAAACACCTTATTTGGAATTTGTCGCTTGTAACATAAAGTTTGAAAATGGACGCATTTTAGCCAATCTTGAAGGCAAAAAAGAAGGCTCTAGTGCGATTATAAACAATCTTAACAATAAAGCTGCCCTTATGGTGGTGCCAAAAGAATGTGAAATGTTAGAAAATGAAAGTTTAGTAGATATTATCTTTATGCCTTAAAATTATTTAAATAATTTTATTTCGATTTTAATCAACCCTAAATTTCAATAAGTTTCAAATTCGCAACCTCCTTTTAGTGGAGTAATTAGCCCTAGCGGAGTTTCAATCCACTAGGGTTTATTTTAGTCCCTTTTTAAATTTCTTTATGGTAAAATCTGCCATCTCATTTTCAAATAAAGCACTAAGTTTTAGTCCCTTTTTAAATTTCTTTATGGTAAAATAGATATTTACCAGATAATGAAAATTTCGGGGTTTTTTCATGAAAAATAGCAAAAATTATGCTATAATCTCATAAGAAATTTAAAAAGGGACTAAAATAAAGAGTTTGCGGGACTCTGCGGGGTTACAATCCCCTAAAACCGCTTTTAAAATTCAAATAAATTTTGCTGATGATATTTTTCTTGTTTTTTGTTTATTTGAATTTCTTCATTATTTGAATTTTTATATTTAAATTCTCCATGACTATCTATATCAAAAAGCGTTAAATTGGTTTCGTTATTAACTTTTTCGTTAAAAACTATGCCACCAAGCAAAAGCTCCATTTTATCAAATTGCTTTTCAGTGATGATTAAAGCCCTTACATTTCCATAAGGTGGCAAAATCTTTTTTACATTTTCAATAGAACTTTTTGCAGAACTTAAACCCTTGCAAATACGCATATAAACACTAAATTGCAGCATAAAATAACCTAATTTTATAAGATTATTTCTAAATTTACTTGCTAGTTTTTGCTCTTTTTTACTTTTAGTTGGCACATCAAACATCAAAAGCACACGCATAAATTTATCTTCAATCATCAAATTTCACTATCTTTAGTTCATCTTCATACAATAAAGCATTTTTAAAATTTGCCACATAATGATTTATCGCTCTGTTTAAAGGATAATTTTGCCCATCAAAATTGATTTTACTTTGTAAATTGCCAATCAACGCTCTTTTGTCATCTTTGCTTAAAAACTCACTTTCACCCTTAAGCTTTAAAACACAATCATCAACACTAGCCCTAAACACTTCTATCAAATCATCACAAAGCGCAAAAGAATTATAAATATTATCGTGCTTTATGCCAAGCCAAGGCAAAAGCCCACTTATGCAAACTGCTCTAATAATACAAGCCCTAATGATTGCATAGCCATAATTTAAAGCAGAATTTTCAAAGCAAAGCTCATCTCTTGAAAAAGAAGTACCAAACAAAGTTTTAAAATAAAGCGCCGCCGCAACAGCTTCAATATTTTTACTATCATTTAAGCTTACTTTTTTAGCCAAATTTATAAGCTCATTGCTTTGCTCTATTTTATTGTGTTTTTTTAAGATAAAGGCTTGATTTAGGATTTTATTTTTAATGATTTTTTGCCATAAAATAGCCTTTTTTTGAGCACTTACATTCATTTGCTCTTTTGCGATTTTTGCACTTTGAAAATGCCCTAAAAAAGGAGTAAAAACGCCATTTATACTATGAGTTTCATCGCAGGTTAGCAAGATGATTTTATGCCTTGCAAAGGCATTAAAAAGTGCGGAACTAAGGCTTGCTTGTAAGCTTTCTAAAACGATGATATTTATATCTTTTAAAAACAATTTGGCTATATTTTCATCTTGCTTAATCACAAGATGATTTAGCTCTAAATTTAGCTTGGCATTAGAGCTAATAAGCAGTGTTTTAAAAGCTTCATCGTAACTCATTTTTTAAAATCTTCTCTTTGTCTAAACTCAGCCTTTGTAACTTCCCCAAGTGCTGAAACTATGTATTTTTCAAATACTTTTAGATTTTGAATTCCTATGCTTTTTGCGATTACTTCTTTTTCATTTGCATTTTTAAACAATATTTTTTGATTTTTGCTTAGCGTTTCAAATTTATTATCGTGTTTTGAAACAATCAAACTAACAGTAGAGCTTGTAAAAGCATTATAATAAACAAATTCTGGCTCTTGCATATCTTTAGTTTGAATTAAAATCAAACTATCTTTGTATAAAGAAAAGCAAAACTCATAATTTTCATCCATTAAAATCCAGTCTTTTATCTCACCTTTTTTACTTCGTGCTACAGCTTTATTTGGTAATACTTTTAAAGCAAAATCCATAGTATAAATTGGCACAGCATAAAATTTATTTGTCTTTTTGTGTTTAAAAATATCCACTCTAAACATATCGCCATTTTTAACTATTTTACCATTTACTTTGCGGATTTTACCAAGCTCTAGGGCTTTTAAAACTCCTTCTTTTCCGCCGTATGATTGATAGAATTCTTCTTCTTTTCTAAATGTTTCTTCATGTAAGGCTCCGCTTGGCTTTTTTCTCTCAGGTTTTGAGACAAAAATTTCATCAATTTTATCTAAAACCTTTTGCCTAAAACCACTAAAAGGCTCAAAAAACTTCCTTTTGTTTTTATAATCTAATTCACTAATTTTTTTTGCATAAAGTTCTGCACTGTTGCTTTCTTGCTCTTTTTTAAAATCTGAAAAAGCCTTTACGATAGAGTTGTTTGCATAAGCAATAATTACTGCATCGATGGTGTGATGAAGATGGTTATTTCTATCCTTAGCGCTAAAGCCCCAAGTGTGTCTTAAAGCCGATGTAAGCATACCGCTTTTTGCTTCTACATGCACTTTTGAGCCTTTTTGTGTGTCGTTTAACTTTGTATTTTCATCATCGCTTAAAGGTAAAAAATCTAAATAATCTTTAGTGTAGTTTAAAACAAGCCTTGCTATGTAGCGAGTATCGTTTAGATTTCTATCTTTAAAGTTTTTTTGCTCTTTGTCTTTGTAATTTTTATCTAAAATTCTTTTTTGCTTTTTAGTAGGCAAATTTTTTGCTAAAACTTCAATTTTCTGCCATTTTGCACTATCATTGCCAAAGGCTTCAAAGGGGGTTTGATTAAGTTTTTCTTGATTTTGCTTGGTAAAAACTAAAACTTTATTCATATAAGAATCATCAAAACTTCTAGAATAAGGGTAAATGTGATCAATTTCAAGCATTTTTTCATCTTGCAAATCACTAATTTTAATCTTTTCTCCACTATAAGCACAAAATTCTTTTTGTTCTTTAAATAATCTTAATTTTAAAATATTTTTGCTATTTATTTTTAAGCCTAGTTTTTCACATTCAAGTTCGGCGTCTTTTTTGGCCTTGTAGTTTTCATTTTGCTCTTTTTCTATTTTAGCTCTTTGGCTGTAATTTTTACCTACTTCTCTTGCTAATTCAATGTTTATTTTATGCACTTTGCCGTATTTTTTAAGTAAAGCATTTAAGACCTTTCTGTATTCTTTAATCGCTCTTAAAACCACAGGATTAGTTACCTCATCTTTATAATAAGTTTCATTAAATGCGGGTAAAAAATCTTTTTTATCTTCATTGATTGCTACTTTTAAATTAAGCTCATTACAAGCTTCATCGTATTTTTTACCTTCAAGCATTAAAGGAGTGATAAGTTTTAAGGCTTTAAAACTTATATTTAAATGGTCTTTAAATTCCAATTTGCTTAAACTATCAATTTGATTTTGATTTAAATCATATTTTGCTAAAGCCTTTTTAAGCTTAATCTCATCTTTTATAAGGGTAATATCTTTTGCTATTTCATTTAAATCATCTTGGCTTAAACTATGATCACCTAGAGCTTTTATAAATTCTTTATATTTTTTAAACTCAATAAAATAAGTTCCTTTTTCCCCTTTAAATTCATAATCATCGCTTAAGCCTAAAAGCTTTTTTGTTTGTTTATAAGTTAGAGTGCCGTTTTTTAAAACTTCATTCAAAAGGGCGTTTAAATCATCTTTTGTATATAAAATTCCTTCAGTATTTTTAAGATTGTTTAAAAGATTGATAATTCTTGTAAGTGCTACAAACATAAAAGCTAAGGGCGAATTTTTTGGCGCTCTTTTTTCATCGGTAAAAAAACTACAATTTCCCACCAAATGAGAAAAATCTTTTAAAGCCCTTTTATAAAATGCTACACTAAGCACCTCTTCTTCAAATTTTTTTGAAAAAGAAAAGCCAAATTCTCTTTGTTTTTTAAAAATAAGCTTTAATTCATCTTTTAAAAAACTTTGCGCTATGCAGCGTTCATAACTTTCTTTTTTATTTCTAACATTTGTAAATTCTTTGGAATTTTCTTTGAATTTTTGAAAATACTCTTTATAAAGATACTCGCCCACACTTTGATAATTTGCTAGTTTTTCTTCATTTTGCTTGATAGCTTTTAAAATCGCACCTTTTTCTTTATCATCACTATTTTTAATATCATCATAGCCACGCCTTTTTGCAATATGTAAAATCACTCTTGCAAAATCTTGCTTACTTAAAAGCTCGTTTAAAGCTCTAAATCTTAACTCATAAGGGCTAATTAAAGATCCTTTATAAGCCTTGGCTAAACTTTCATCAAAGCTTTGATAATCTTCGTAATTTAACTTAAATTCATTTGCGATTAAATGTTTTAAGTGATTTAGCCTTGCTTTGCGTCTAGCAAGGCGTTTTCTAGCACTTCTTGCAAGGCGTCTTGGCAAGGCTAAGGATTCTCCTGTTTTGGGATTTTCAGCCTTTGTAAAAATCCTAACTCCACAATCTTTTAACTCATCATTTTCACTAAATGCCCAGCCAATAGAGCTTATTCCTATATCAAATGCCAAAATTCTTGCCACACTAGATCCTTTTTAATATTTATGATTTGTGTATAATTATAATACAAAAATCATTTTTTAAACAAACATAAACTTTTCAGTAACCAAACTATATATGTTAATTTTATAATACAAAAAACAAGTAATTTTTAAATAAAAAATATTTTTTATTTAAAAATTTAGATAAAATCCAATTTATTGTAAATTCAATAGACCCTATGCTAATTTTTATGATATACTCAAAAAAATACGATCCCATTTTTGTATTTTTCTTTCAAATATTATCTTGCTTATTTTTGCTTTTTATATCACAGGAACACCTATACCAAAAGCTCCAAGCAGAGAGTATACAAGCTTTTAAATGTTTTACTTGATAGTTATGCTTTTATCACAGCGACTTTTAAAAGTCAGCTTTCTGGAGTAGGACTTATTATCATGAGTGTGGCAGGTTTTGCTGCTTATATGAAACATATTAATGCTTCAGCAAAACTTGCTTTTTTAGCAAATAAACCCTTAGGAAAAATCAAAAATAAATACTTGATTTTAAGTGGAACTTTTGTTGTTGGAATGGCTTTAAAAATCGTCATTTCTAGCTATGCTGGATTGCTTTTGCTTTTGTTAGCATGTATTTATCCTGTTTTAATCTCACTTAAAATCCGTCCTATTACAACTGTATGTGCGCTTTCTTTAATTGCACTTGATTATGGTCCAAAAGATGGAAATTCAATCAATATGGCAGATATGGTAGGACAAAGTGATAATGTCGTAGGGCTTTTTTTAAATTACCAAATTTATAGTGTGATTGCCTATGTTGTAGTTATTGCCATCTTGATTCCTTTTTATTTTGCTTGGATTGATAAAAGAGATAAAGAAAAAGGTGTTTTAAATGATGAAGTTGAAATTCCGCAAATCATTGATCCTAAATGTCCTACTTTTTACATACTCTTTCCTTGGTTACCTGTTGTATTTTTATTTACAGCGTATTTTTTTACTATCAAGCTCGATGTTGTAACAGCAAATTTTGTAAGCATTTCTTTAGTTTTTCTTGTTGAATTTGCAAGACACAGAAATGCTAGAAAATTAGGCGAAGATATGATGGTGATTTTAAAAGACTATGGCTGAAATTTTTATCTTAGTCGTAAGCATAATCATCGCCGCTGGAGTATGTGCTAAAGGCATTAAAGCACTTGGTGGAGTTAATATCCTTACTAACGCGGTTTCAAATCTTGGAACAGGAAATTTTGCATGGTTTGGAATTCTTTTGAGTATAGCTATTTTAAGCTTTTTAGTTTATTTTGCCAATGCTATATTGAATAGGATTTGCATCAAAATTTAAAAGTATAAATATTGAAGAAAGTTTTTTGCAAGTTCTATCCAAATCTTTTGTGAAAAAATCAAACCCTCTATATTTACTATTAATTTGAAAAAGTATTAATATTTATAATTTTTTCATATTTAATATCAATTTAACTAAAAATTCATCACTTAATTTTGTATCACGAGGCAAAAAGTCTTTAATTTAAGTAAAATCAATCTATTTAAATTTCTTATCAAAATATTTAGTATCAACTGCTCTAACTAACTTTAAAGCAATTTCACTCATATGTTTTCTAGCTCTAAAAAATGAAAAAAGAGATGATCAAATTTTTAGAAGTTAAACTATAAAATGTGGATAAACTATATATTTTTTAATTTTTAAATATTATAATTACTTAACACCCCATAAAGAGCTTTAAGACATACGAATATATCCTAATAAACATCTACGTAAAATAGTATTTTTTCATCATTCTAACATATTTTTACATTTTTTTGTCCTTTAAGCATAAGCCAAACAATTAAAAATGAAACGAAATAAACAACTTGAAAAAGTAATTTATAATTATCTATGAGCATCTTTATAGGACTTTTTGTAAATATATAATAGTTATCAACCATCATAAAAATAAAGAAAATTAATATTATCAAAATTTCTATGCAAACATAAAATGCAAAAATAAGATAAAAAAGTTTTTCCTTTGTAATTTGAATCAAAATTTTAAAAAATAAAAAAGCAAAAATAATATAGCATAGACTTAATATTATGTTTAAACTTCCATATACAATTTGTTGATCTACCATAAAATCAGGAATAAAAAGAAGATGACTACCAAAAACACTTAAACCTTGCCATATGAAAAAATAAATAAAAAGTTTGTAATTTTTTATCTTTTTACAAAACAAAAACACACTAAGCAAAGCTAGGATTATGGCTGTGTAAAATAAAGTTTTTTTTGTGTAGTAAAACCTAAAATCTTCAAAGCTAATAACTTCTAATATAAACGAAAATGTTAAAACGAGCAAGTTTAAAATTATAAATGAAGCCATTGTGATTTTAATCCATTTTAAATCAAAATCAAAAACCTTTTTTTGTGCTTTTGCCAATCTTTCTTCTAAATTTGAAAGTTCTTGCTCATCAAATTCTTTAAATTTGACCCACGCTAAAATCCAAAAAACCAAACTTGCTAGCAAAAACACCAAGCCTATGCCGATAATCAAAGTAAGAAGCCCTAATAAAAGGTATTAAAAGCATAAGTGAAATACTTTTGCTTTGTTGTTCTAGCAATTTCATAGTAAAAAGCTTTCAAAAAAGGAAAAATTAAAGCCAAAATAGCAAAATGTAATACTAAAAATATAGCAATAGCCATAAAAATATTATCTTGATTAAAATAAAGCCCACCAAAAATGCCAGTTCTAGGCTTTAGCATTGCAAATAAAATACTTGTATTAACAAGAATACCAAAAAATCCAATCCCTACACTAATAAGGAAATTCTTAAACAAATTTTTAGCACCACCATAGATTTTTAAATCATAAAGCACAATAAAAAATAAAATCCAACTCGCAAGAACAAATAAAACTCCAAGATAAGGAATGATACCTAAAAACCCACAAATAATACTCGCTATTGCTTTTAAGCGAATTTCTTTTATCTTTTTTTGAAACAAAGCTTCATTTAAATTGTGCATTTTACCCTTTATTTAATACATTCGAACAAAAATATTTCGTTTTATCATCTTTGGCAATTTTTATCAAAACCGCCCACTTCCACACATTAACTCTAAAAATTTTATCTTTCTTATTTACATAAGAAAGATAAAATTTTAGTTTGTCTTTATGGGCTTTTATGGGCAAAATTACATACATTTTAGCACATAAATAATCATAATAATTTGTTTTCACTCTAAAACAATACCTTCATTAATGCAAATTTCGCCAATAATAAAGGCATCTGAATTTTCTAAAACCTTACTTACATTAGAAGGATCTACAACCATTACTAAACCCACTCCCATGTTAAAGCTTCTATACATTTCGCTTTCTTCTACAGCCTGTCCTATAGTATAAAAAATTTCAGGAGTTTTAAGATGATGTTTGCGTATAGTTGCACCCATACCACGAGGCAAAACGCGTGGTAAATTTTCTACTAAACCACCCCCTGTAATATGAGCTAGAGCACTAATATAAGGCTTTAATGTAAGAAAATCACGCACATAAATCCTTGTAGGCTCTAATAAAATATCAATTAAATTTTTACCCTCTATCTTGTCATCAAATTTTAATTTTAAACTTTCAAAAAGTACTTTTCTAGCTAAAGAATAACCATTTGAATGAAGTCCTGAACTAGGAAGTGCCAATAAAATATCACCATTTTTAACAAATTTACTTCTATCGATCTCATCTTCTTCAGCCATACCCACTGCAAAACCCGCAAGATCAAAATCATCTTTTGCATACATTCCAGGCATTTCAGCAGTTTCTCCGCCGATTAATGCACAATTTGCCATCTTACATCCCTTGGCAATGCCTGATACAACAGCCTTTGCTACTTCTACTTCGAGCTTGGCTGTAGCATAATAATCTAGGAAAAACAAAGGCGTAGCAAAATTACAAATCAAATCATTCACACACATTGCTACTAAATCTTGCCCTATAGTATCATATTTTTTAGCATCAATTGCCAAGCGAAGCTTGGTACCAACACCATCTGTTGCACCTAAAATCACAGGCTTTTTAAAACCACTTGGCATTCTAAAAGCACCAGCAAAAGAACCAATTCCGCCTACAACATTATCATTAAAAGTTTCTTTAACCAAAGGTTTTATAGCCTCTACAAAGGCATTTCCATTATCTATACTTACGCCTGCATCTTCATATGAAATTTTCATTTATTTTCCTTTAAGAACTAAAAAGGTATTTTAACGAAAAAAGTTTTAATAAGGCATAAGATGAAAAATGCTTTTTTTGTAACCGCTTCAATTGCTTGTGGTAAAAGCACTTTTATAGAAATAGCGAATTCTTTAGGCTTTAAAAGCATTAGCGCAGACAAAATCGCTCATAAAATTTTAGATGAAAATGCTTTAGAACTTGAAAAGATTTTTTCTCCCTTTAACTTAAAAAATTTACTCACAAAAGAAAAGAAAATCGATAGAAAAATCCTTAGAGAAATTGTTTTTAACAACAAAGAAGCTAAAAAAACCTTAGAAAATTTCACTCATCCTAAAATTCGAGCTAAAATTTTAGAACAAATGCAAATTCTAGATAAAGAAAATAAAGCTTTTTTTGTAGAAATTCCTCTTTTTTTTGAAAGCGGTGCTTATGAAAATTTAGGCAAAGTCATTGTAATTTACACACCTAAAGAATTAAGCCTTAAAAGAATCATGCAAAGAGATAAGCTCAGCTTAGAAGCTGCAAAAGTGAGACTTGATTCTCAAATAGATATTGAAGAAAAACTTAAAAAAGCAGATTTTATCATTAAAAATACTAATTCTTATGTCGATTTTAGGCAAGAATGTGTTAAAGTAATACAAGAAATTTCTAAAGGAAAAATGTGAAATTTTATAAATATTGTGCAAGTGGGAATGATTTTGTCATAACAAATGCTGATAGAAAAGAAGATAGAAGTGCTTTAGCTAAAGAACTTTGCAATCGTTATGAGGGCATAGGTGGGGATGGCTTTATCGTGATATTGCCTCATGAAAAATACGACTTTGAATGGGAATTTTATAATAACGATGGCTCAAGGGCTGCTATGTGTGGCAATGGCTCAAGGGCTGCGGCACATTTTGCACATCATATTAACAAAATAAATCCTAACATGAGTTTTTTAACCGGTGCAGGAATAATAAAAGCAAAGGTAAATCAAGATAAAGTTGAAGTATCTTTAGGCAAAATAAAAAGCGTGCAAAATACTTTTGAAGAATTAGGAAAAACTTGGCAACTTTGCGACACTGGAGTTCCACATCTAGTGCATTTTTGTCAAAATTTAGATGAATTTGATACAATACTTTGTCAAAAAATGAGACAAAAATATAATGCCAATGTTAATTTTGTAAAAATTTTAGATGAAAATCATTTAAAAGTTCGTACCTATGAACGCGGAGTTGAAGATGAAACCTTAGCTTGTGGCACAGGAATGGGGGCTTGTTTTTATCTGGCATTTTTAAATAAAAAAGTACAAAATAAAGTTAAAATAACTCCTAAAAGTGGTGAAGAGGTTGGGTTTACATATAAAAATGAAGAATTGTTTTTTGAAGGAAAGGTAAAGTATTGTTTTGAAGCCAATTATAATTTTTCTTAGTCTTTTTCTAATCCCACTTTTTGCTGATGATCTAAAAAATGGCTTTGGAGAGGAATATTACAAACTTGATATAGATCAAAAAAGACAAATTTTTTTTATAAAAATGAATGAAATGTTTGATCAAAGCTTTAAAAAAATTGAACAAGAAAGAGCTTTTATCGAAGCCTTTTTTAAAGATGCTTACAAAACAGGCTTTAGGACTTCAAATCAAACAAATCTTGAAAAACTTATCACGATAAAAAACAAATATCGCATTGAAAATCTTTATGATTTTGCAGAATATAAAAAACGTATTCAAAAAATTCCAAAATCCATGGGTATAGCCCAAGCTTTAGTTGAAAGTGCTACAGGTACAAGTCGCTTCGCAAGAGAAGCAAATAATCTTTTTGGAGAATGGACTTGGGGTGAGAAAGGTTTAATTCCTGATTTAAGACATCCAGATAAAAAACATAAAATTAAGATTTTTGATAGTCTGCAAGATAGTGTTTACTCTTATGTTTTAAATTTAAATCGTCATTTTGCTTATGAAAAGTTTCGCGATGCAAGAGCTAAATTTGCAAGCGAAGGCAAAGAGATAACAGGACTAGAGGCTATTAAAACTTTAGATTCTTATTCTGAACGCAAGGGATATTATATCAATCTTATTACAAAAATCATCAAACGATACAACCTTGAAAAATACGATACAAACTCAAACAACACCTAAAATCCAAGTGAAAATTTATCAAAAGATATGACTTCAAATTTAACCCCTTGCTCAAAAAAACTATCCTCGCTTGAAAGAGTGATAAAAATCACATGAAAAATTCCAAGTTCTAAAGCCTTTGGTAAAATTTTCTTAGCACGTAATTTAATCAAATCAATATCTAAAGTTGGACTTGAAATATAAGCAATTTTAGATATTTGGCTATAAAAGTTAAAGTATTTGTTATAAAAAAATTCTTCTTTAAATTTAAACAACTCGCTTAAAACTAAATTTTCAAATAAATGTGAAAAATCCTTTGAAATACAAAGATTATTTCTTAGGCCAAAATCTTTAAAATAAATCTTTTGAAGTTTTTTTTCATCATGTTTTAAGGTATAAATCACATAAGTATTTTCTAATTTTTTGATAGCTTGATAAACACTATCTTTTGAAGTTTTTAATCTTTTTTTGAGTTCTATAAATATCTTAGAAATACTGATTTGCTGACCCAAATTTAAAGCTAAATACTTTAAAATTTCTAATTCTAAAAGAGTAAAGCTTTGTCTTAGAAGTATGTTTTTTTCTCCAAATTTACTGCGTCCACTTTGCAAAAAAAGACCTACTAAATTATTTATAGGTAAATTTTTCTTACTTACACTAATAAATTCTTCAAAATCAAAATAATCAAGTTCAAGCTCTTCAAACCCATTTACATTTAAATCTTTTATATTTGTACTTAAGATGATGGGAATGTTAATTTTTTCTAAATTAGGGATAAAATCCAAATTATAAAGGCAAAGAATTTTAATTTGTAAATTTTCATTCAGAAAATCAGCAAGTCTTTCTAAACTTTGTTTTTCAAAGCGTGTATCATATAAATCTAAAAACAAAATTTCACTTGCTTTAAATTGAGATAAAAAATTAAAAATAAGTGTTTTTTTACCACAAAATCGTGGGCCTTTTATGATAATATTTGGTTTTGAAATTTGATTTTTTCTTTCATAACTTACTTCAAATTTAGGGTGGTTTTCATAAAAAAAATTAAGTACTTTCAATTTTATCCTTTAAAAAAGGATATTATAACCTAGTTTGTATAATTGGGGCATAAAGCCCCTTAAATTACATTTTGCAAGCACCTTGTAAAGTAGCGCCTATCATCCAAAGACTTTTTTCATATTTTGCGATATTTTCTTGTGCAAAAGCAGCTGTTGTAGTATCACTTTCTTTTTCTGCTGCTTCATTGAGTTTTTTAAATTCTGCTAAAAGATATTCATAATCTTGTTTGATCAGTTCTATGACTTCAAGCGGAGTAAAGCAATCTTTTGCAACTTTTGGACTTTTTGCATTTTCCATTAAAACTTTTTGGCAAGTGATAGCTTTTTCGCCAAGTTGTAAAACTCTTTCAGCACAACTATCAAAAAGTTCTGCCATTTCTTCATAAGCTTTTTCTGTGTACTCGTGTATAGAAAAAAATTGCAAACCTTTTACATTCCAGTGATAATTATGAAATTTAACCCATAAATGATGAGCATCTGCTTGCATTTGTAATAATTGTTTTGTAACTGACATGATTGACTCCTTTTTTTTAATTTTTAAAATTATAACATAAAATTCTTAAATAATAATTATTATTATTAATTAAAAATTTTTATTATAATTTTAACTTAAAATCATTATACTCTTTTTTAATGAATTTTGATTAAGAATTTAATATATTTTTTAAGATCAACTTTCCAACTTCCACACCAGGTTGATCATAAGTGTTAATCCCTAGCATAACACCGCAAGTTGAAGTAAAAAGTTCATAATAATACATCAAATATCCCGCATGCCAAGCGTCAAGTTTTTCAAGTTCTATCACATCAACACTCAAATTTTCAGCGATTAAAGCGTGCATAGTTGCATCACATTGAGCGTTTAAAAGTTCGTGAAGATTGACTTTATTACTTAAAGAATCTAAAAATTTAAAATGAATATCAGGGATAATAGGCGCTTTTTGAGCGTCTTTGATTTTTAAAAAAGTTACAGTTTTATTTTTAGGTCCATCCATGATGAGTTGTAAAAAACTATGTTGATCTCTTGCGCCAATGAGTGCAATAGGAGTTAAACCTATGCGTTTATAGCCTTGCTTTTTACCTAAACTTTCAGCAATAAGCTGGATATACCATTCATTAAAGCCTTTAAAAGCATCGCTATATGAAAAAAGTACATTGATATTGGCATTTTTGTGTGTACAATAATGATAGGCTTTTTGTAAAATTTCATCTTTTTTGTGAGTAAAAAAATCTTCAAAACAAGCTTTAGCTCCTTCTAAAAGAGCTTTGGCATTATAGCCACAAAAACAAAGCGGAACTATACCTACGGCTGAAAGTATGCTAAAACGACCTCCTACATTTGCAGGGATAAAAAAGCATTTAATACCTAAATTTTCACCTTCTTGATGAAGTTTTGAATCCTTATCGGTAATAAAAACAAAGTATTTTTTTAATTCTTGCATATCAAGTTTAAAATGTTCAATAAGAAGTTTAAAAAGCGATACAACTTCTATAGTACTACCTGTTTTGCTGATGATTAAAAACAAACTTTCCTCAAGCTTGATTTTTTCTAAAGTCTTATTAAAAGAATGTGAACTTGTGTTATCGAGTATAAAAAGTTCTCTTTGGTTGCTTTTTTCATTAAAAAGCATATCACGCAAGGCTTTTACACCACAACTTGAACCACCCATTCCCACTAAAACGATATTTTTTATGTGTTCTTTGTCTTTGATAAAAGCCAAACTCTCATCAATTAAATTCAAACTTGTATCAATAAGATGATAATACCCTATATCTCCACTTTTTACCTCATCATTAATACGATTTGCATAAGAACTTATAGTGTGAATTTCACTTTGCTTAAAAAAAAGTGTATTGTTTAACATTTACTTTTCTCGTAAAAATAATTTGTCGCTTCTACAAAGCCTTCTACACTTCCACAATCAAAGCGTTTTCCTTGAAATTTATAAGCTAAAACCATACCATTGGTTGCTTGAGTTAAAAGCGCGTCGGTAAGTTGAATTTCGCCATTTTTTCCTGCTTTAGTATTTTCTAAAATTCCAAAAATATCAGGAGTTAAAATATATCTTCCTATGATAGCAAGATTACTTGGAGCTTCATCAGGACTTGGTTTTTCTATCATAGAATTAACCATAATAAGATTTTCTTCTACAAAATTTCCAGAAATTACTCCATAGTTTGAAACTTGTTCTTTTGGTACTTCCATCACAGCTATGATGGTGCAGCGATATTTTTCATAAATTTTTACCATTTGAGCCATAACATTTAAGCCTTCTTCATTAACACACAAATCATCAGCCAAAATTACGCCAAAAGCTTCATCGCCAACTAAAGGCTTACCTTTTAAAACCGCATCACCTAAGCCTTTCATTTGATTTTGTCTTGTAAAAGTAAAGGTGCAACGATTGATCAAAGAGCGAATTTCATCAAGTAAGTATTCTTTTTTTGTACCTGAAATTTGATGCTCAAGTTCATAAGAAATATCAAAATAATCCTCCAAAGCTCTTTTTCCACGCCCTGTGACAAAGCCCATATTTTCCATTCCTGCTTCCAAAGCTTCATCAACCCCATAATGGATCAAAGGTTTGGTTAAGATAGGTAACATCTCTTTAGGTAAAGTTTTTGTTGCAGGTAAAAATCTTGTCCCATAACCTGCCGCAGGGAAAATACAAGTTTGAAGCATAAAAATTTCCTTTTATTTTTTTATCATTATAGCTTATTTTTATGAATTTTTATGAACAAGGCAAAGTTCTTTTTGCCTTGTTATTCAAACTCTGCCTTAGCTAATTTAACAATAGTTTCTACTACTCCAGAATCTTCGAGCGTTGAAATATCCTGTTTGATTTCTTCACCTCTTGCTATAGTTCTTAAAATTCTTCTCATTATTTTACCACTTCTAGTTTTTGGCAAACCTGGAGTATAAAGAATTTTTTCTATTTTAGCTATAGGTCCTATCTCTACTCTTAAAATGTCATTAAGTTCTTTTAAAGTTTCTATAGCTCCGCCAAGATCACAACTGGATGTAGGACTTAAAACCACAAAAGCAAACAGTGACTCGCCCTTAATCGCATCCAAAATACTCACTACAGCTGATTCTGCTACACTTGGATGTTTAGCAATAGCGCTTTCAATTTCAGCCGTTCCTATACGATGTCCTGCAACATTAACCACATCATCTGTTCTTCCTGTGATGGTAATATAACCATTTTTATCATAAAAAGCACCATCGCCACTAAAATATACAGCTTTTCCATCTTTTCTAGCTTGAGAAAAATAACTTTCTATATAGCGTTCATCATTACCCCAAATTCCACGAATCATCGAAGGCCAAGGTTTGGTTATACAAAGCAATCCATCTTCACCTTCATCTTTTTTATTGCCTTCTTCATCAATAACTTCTGCAAAAATTCCTGGCAAAGGCAAGGTAGCACAACCTGGTTTTAAAGGAGTAGCGCCTGGTAAAGGCGTGATCATATGCCCACCTGTTTCTGTTTGCCACCAAGTATCGACTATAGGACTTTTAGTTCCCCCTATTTCATCATAAAACCACTTCCAAGCACTAGGATTGATAGGCTCTCCAACCGTTCCAAGCACTTCAAGCGTACTTAAATCATATTTTCTTGGCTCATCAGGTGCATCAGCATGAAGCATTCTTATAGCAGTTGGCGAAGTGTAGAATTTGCTTATTTGATACTCTTCTATCATTCTCCACCAACGCCCAGAATTTGGATAAGTAGGAGTTCCTTCATGCATTATAGTCGTTGCTCCACATGCTAAAGGCCCATAAACTACATAAGTATGTCCTGTAATCCAACCCACATCAGCACTACACCAATAATTATCATAATCTTTAATATCAAAAACCCATTCCATAGTCATTTGTGCCCAAAGTATATATCCTGCACTTGCATGCATAACTCCTTTTGGCTTGCCCGTTGATCCTGAAGTGTAAAGCAAAAATAACAAATCCTCGCTATCCATGATTTCAGGTTCACACTTATAAGATTCATTTTTCACAAGTTCGTTATAAACATAGTCCCTTCCTTTAATATATTCTATAGGCTCATTATTGCGTATAACTATAAGTACTTTTTCTACACTTTCACACCCTTCACTTAAAGCCTTATCTACTGCAGGTTTTAACATATAAGGTTTTCCACGACGAAAAGCACCATCAGCCGTTACTACAAGTTTAGCTCCTGCATCTATAATTCTATCTCTTAAGGCTTCAGGAGAAAACCCTCCAAATACCACACTATGAATAGCCCCAATCCTTGCACAAGCTAACATTACTATAGCTGTTTCTGGAATCATAGGCATATAAATTACAACCCTATCGCCTTTTTTTACTCCGAATTTTTTAAGCAAATTGGCCGCCTTGCAAGTTTCATGCAATAATCTTCTATAAGTATAAACTTCATAATCCCCCATTTCACCTTCAAAAATCAAAGCAGCTTTATTGCGTCTTGTTTTCATATGACGATCAAGACATTGATAACTTACATTTAAAGTTCCACCTTCAAACCATTTATAAAATGGAGCTTTATCCTCATTTAACACTCTTGAAAAAGGCGAAAACCACTCGATCTTCTCAAGTGATTGTCTTTTCCAAAAACCTTCAAAATCTTCCTTGGCTTCATCGCATAAATCATAATATTCACATAAATTTTTTATACGAGCATTACGAGAAAATTCTTTACTTGGCTTAAAAAGCTCTTGATTATTTTGATTAAGCATAAAAACTCCTTTATGGTTATTTTTAAACATTATATAAGAGTTTATTTGTATTAAATACAAATTTAAAAAATAATTAAGATAAATTTTATAAAAAATGGGAATATTTGTAATATTTTATTTAAAATTTATAATGTATGTTAATTTAAGAAACATATTGCATCTTCACAAAAATAAAGACTGAGTTCTTCGTATAATTTTAAATCGAATTTTAAAAATTCTTGTTTTTCTAAGGCAAATTCTAAAATTTTATCCATACAACTTACCCTTATAAAAACATCACTTTTCCTGCTTCTAAGTGCTATAATATAACATTTTTCTAAAATAAACTCATAATTATTTTTTGGGATATTTTTAGAATTAAAAAAAGAAATTTTATAAGGATCAATAGCAATTTTACTTGGAGGTTTTTTAAAATCTTTATATTTTTTACAATTACTAAAATCTATAAAATTACAAAATTTCACACCTTGATTTTTTAGTTCAAAAACATTGGTATTTTCAAACTCTAAAATTTCTCCACTGTGTAAATAAAGCTTTTTTTGTGCTAAAGAATCTAAAAAATATTTATCATGACTTGCAATTAAAAAACCTGTATTGAAATTTTCATGCATTTTAAGAATAGCTTCTTTAAATAAAAGTGTAGTATTTTTATCCAAAAAAGCACTCGGTTCATCAAGTAAATAATACTTCGCTCTTACGCTTAAAGCTATGGCAAAAGCTATTTTTTGACTTTGTCCTGATGAAAGTTCATTAGGATATTTGCTTAAAAGACTTTCATCTAAATTTAAACGCATCAAACTTTCTTTTATGCGCTCTTCAATATCTTCTTTAATCCCATAAGTTTTTAAAGTAAATAAAAAATTTGCCCTTACGCTACGATTTAACAAAATAGGCTCTGGAAAAAGCAAATAAATTTCACGCTTTTGTTTATTATTAAGTTTAAAATTTCCAAAATAAGAAATATTTTTTGAAAAATCTCCTTCTAAAAATTTTAATATTCTTAAAAATGTAGATTTTCCACTTCCATTCGCTCCCATTAAGATGCTAATTTTACTCGTATCAAGTTTTAAATTTTTGATTTTTAAAACTTCTTTGTTTTGATAGTTGAAAAAAAGATTAGAAATTTCTATCATTTTATGTTCTTTTGAGTTTGTGTGTGATGAAATTTAAACAAAAGACAATGAGAATTAAAACCAAAGCCAAAGCTATACCGCTAGCAAATTCGCCTTTGTTAGTTTCAAGTGAAATAGCTGTGGTTATGGTTCTAGTGTCGTATTTGATATTTCCACCTACTATCATCGCTACTCCTACTTCTGCTACAATGCGTCCATAAGCTAGTGCAACGACGCTAATCAAAGCAAAGCGTAATTCATAAATCATCATTAAAACAAGTTTTAAAGGACTTAGGTGAAAAGATTTTATAAGTAAAAAATGTTTTTTATTCATATTTTCTATCAAATTTGAAAAAAGTGCAATCACTATAGGAAGCGCTAAGATAAACTGCCCTAAAATTAAAGCCTTTATAGTAAAAAGTAGTCCAAATTCTCCCAAAGGTCCTCGACTTGAAATCAGTGCATAAAGTATAAGTCCTACTGCAACTGTTGGAAAAGAAAGGCTAGTATCTATGATAAGTTTTATAAAGCGTTTGAATTTAAAATCAAAAAAGCCTAAGATAAATCCCAAAGGAAAACCTATAAGCAAAGCCAAAACTATAGAAATACTTGAGCTTAAAAGTGTAGTTTTTATAGCTGAAATTACGCTTTCATCGGCATTGAAAAGTAAAAATAAAGCTTGTTTAAAACCATCAAAAATATAATCCAAAAATATCCTTTTTAAAATAAGTAATTTTAGCATAATTATGCTAAAATATTTTTTTATGTAAATTTATAAGGAGAAAAAATGAAAAAAATCATTTCTTTAGCCCTTGCTTTAGCTTTAAGTGCAAGTGCAGCAGAACTTAAAATGGCAACCACAACAAGCACTGACAATACAGGACTTTTAGATGCTCTAAAACCCCTTTATGAAAAAGAAAGTGGCAATACCTTAAAATGGGTTGCGGTAGGAACAGGTGCGGCTTTAAAAATGGGTGAAGATTGCAATGCTGATGTGCTTTTTGTGCATTCTCCAAAGGCTGAAAAAGAATTTATGAAAAAAGGTTTTGGTGTAGATAGAACTCCTGTGATGTATAATGATTTTATCATCATCGCAGATAAATCTTTAGCTTCTAAATTTAAAGGTAAAAATTTAAAAGAAAGCTTAGAACTTATCAAAAATGAAAAACTCACTTTCATCTCAAGAGGTGATAAATCAGGCACTGATAATAAAGAAAAAAGTCTTTGGAAAAATCTTGGAGGTGTACCTGAAAAACAAAGCTGGTATCAACAAAGCGGACAAGGTATGCTAGCAAGCATTAAAATCGCTGAAGAAAAAAAAGGTGTGATTTTAACCGATCGTGGCACTTATATCAAATACGAAGCCAATGAAAAAGGCAAGCCAAACTTAGTAATCGTAAATGAAGGCGATGATAGTCTTAAAAATTTTTATTCTGTTATAGCAACAAATCCTAAGCATTGTAAAAATGTAAATTATACAGAAGCTAGCAAATTTATCAAATGGGTAACAAGTGATAAGACTTTAAATTTCATTGCTGATTTTAAACTTCTTGATAAACCTTTATTTGTAATTGATGCAAAAACAAGAAAAGACTAAAAATTAAGCAGGTTTTAGCCTGCTTAAAATATCATTTTTACTTATTGTAACTTTTTTATTTATTTTTCAAAACTTTTAGCTTATTTAAAATTCTTCTTTAGATATAATAAAATCAATAATTAAATATACAAGGTCAAATAATGTTCAAAGTGGATTTAAATAGTGATTTAGGGGAAAGTTTTGGCGCCTATAAAATGGGAATGGATGAAGAAATTTTAAAATTTGTAAGTTCAGTAAATGTTGCTTGTGGCTTTCATGCGGGTGATCCTTGTGTGATGGATAAAACCTTAAATTTAGCCAAGCAAAATGGTGTTTGCATAGGAGCACACCCATCTTATCCTGATCTTTTGGGTTTTGGAAGACGCAATATGCAAATAAGCTTTGAAGAGGCTAAAAACTATGCCTTGTATCAACTAGGAGCTTTATTTGGCTTTGCTAAGGCAAAAGGTATGAAAATACAGCATTTTAAAGCCCATGGTGCACTTTATAATATGGCAGCTATTGATGAAAATTTAGCCTTAGCACTTTGTGAGGCAGTAGCGAGTTTTGATGAAAATATTATTTTTCTAGGGCTTAGTAATTCTGCTATGAATGAAGCAGCTAAGAAAAAAGGCTTAAGATATGCTAATGAAGTTTTTGCGGATCGTGCTTATAATGATGATGGCACTTTAGTTTCAAGAAAATTAGAAGGGGCGTTAATACACGATGAAAATTTAGCCATCAAACGCGTGATAAAAATGATAAAAGAAAGCAAAGTTACAAGCATAAATGGCAAAGAAATCGATTTAAAAGCGGATAGCATTTGTGTTCATGGGGATAATGTAAAAGCTCTAGAATTTGTTAAAAAAATCAAAGAAAATTTAGAAAAAGAGCAAATTCAAATTTGTGCTTTGGAAAATTTTATATAGGTTTTAGCAATGTTTAGTGTGCATTTTAGTGGAAGCAAGGCTTTGCTTTTGCATTTTGAGCAAGAAATTTCACCTCAAATCAATGCTTATGTTTTAAGCACAGAACAAAGGATACAAAAAGCCCCAAAAGAAGGTGAAATTTATGGGATTGATGAGTTGGTAAGTGCTTATGCAAGCTTGCTTATATATTTTAATCCTTGCGTGCTTTCTTTAAATTCCTTGCTTGATTTTTTAGAAAAAATTAAAAAGGATATTAAACTTACAGAGCAAAACTCAAGTCTTTGTATAGAAGTTCCACTTTGTTATGATGAAGAATTTGGACTGGATTTAGAATTTGTGTGCAAACACAATCAAATTTCAAAAGAAGAGCTTATATCTCTTCACACTAAGCCTTATTATCTTGTTTTTATGCTAGGTTTTATGGCAGGTTTTCCTTATCTTGGAGGTTTGAACGAAAGACTTTTTACCCCACGCCTTTCAAGCCCTAGAGCAAAAATAGAAGCTGGAAGTGTAGGCATAGCTGATAAGCAAACAGGAGTTTATCCTATATCAAGCCCAGGGGGTTGGCAAATCATTGCTAGAACACCTTTGGAATTTTTTGATAAAGAAGATGAAAAAAATCCTACTCTTTTAAAAGCGGGTATGTTTTTAAAATTTAAAGCCATTTCAAAAGATGAATTTTTCAAGATCCAAGAACAAGTTGCTAAAAAAGTCTATCAAAAGGAAATTTATGAGTATAAAAATCATTGAAGCGTCTATAAATTCAAGTTTACAAGACTTTGGTAGAAAAAAATTTGCTAAATTTGGCATAGCAAGAAGTGGGGCTATGGATGAAGATGCTTTAAGAATGGCAAATATCTTACTTGGAAACAAACAAGATGAAGCAGGAGTTGAACTTTGTTTAAAAGGTGGAAAATACGAATTTTTAGATGAGAATTATTTTGTTTTAAGTGGGGCTGAATTTGAGGCAAAGTTTAATAATCAAAAAATCAAAACTTATAAAGTATATAAAGCAAATAAAGGCGATATTTTAGAACTTGGTTTAGCAAAAATAGGTTTTCGTGGGTATTTATGCGTAGCAGGTGGCTTTGAAGCAAAAAGTTTTTTAAACTCTAAATCCAGCGATGCTAAAATGGGAGTTGGAGTTTTTGAAGGAAGAGCTTTGCAAAAAGATGATATTTTAAATACTCATAATACTTTTATACCTTTTAATTTAGAAGCTAGAGAATGTGAAAATCCCTTTTTTAAAAGTCCTAAAGAGCCTATTATACGCGTTATTTTAGGAACAAATGAAGATGCTTTTACCCAAAAAGGCATAGAAACTTTTTTAAATACTACTTATAAAGTGGGTTAAAAAAGCGATAGAATGGCAATTTATGCAGAATCTAGTGAAAGTATAGAGCATAAAAACTCAGCAGATATTATCTCAGATCCTGCAGTTTTTGGAAGCATACAAGTGCCAAAAAATGGCATTCCTATCATTTTAATGGCGGCAAGACAAAGCACAGGAGGCTATACAAAAATAGCCACGGTTATAGAAAATGATCTAAGCTTACTTGCACAAGCTAAGTTAGGCTCTAGCTTTAAATTTCAAAGCATTAGCATGCAAGAAGCTTTAGAGCTTTATAAACAAAGAGAAATGAAATTTAAAATTATGGATCAAAAAATCAATCTTGATTTTGAAAATTTAATCTAAGCTTTTTTACCATAAATATTGATAAAATATATAGCACCTATAGCCAAGGCACAACCTAACAAAGTAAGTGCATTTGGCACCTCATCTAGTATAAAATAACTACAAATTAAAGCACTAGCAGGGGTAATTAAAACAAAAGAATTTGCCTTAACGCTTCCTAAAATGTGAATCCCGTAATAATAAATACTAGTTCCTATAATAGTTGATAAAAAAGCCACGACAAACATACTGATCCAAAATTTAAATTCAAAATGAAAAATTTCATAACTTTTTGCATCAAACAATACCCAAGAAAACATTAAAATAGAAATGAGATTAATATAAAAGTTAATCGCCAAAGGGTGAGCTCCTTTGGCTTTATGATTAAACACTGCCATCAAAGCCCAAATAAAAGAACAAGTTAAAAATAAAATATTAAATTTACCAAATAAATCTTCTAAACTCCCTAAATTTAGCAAACAAAATCCAGATAATAAACCTAAAAATAAGCCTAGAATTTCACTCTTTGTGATCTTGTGAGTTGATTTTTTATCTTTTTGAAATAATATCGCTATCATAAATATCAAATAAGAAAAAATAGGAATCATAGTGGTTACTAAAACTCCTCCTTTGCCTGCCAAGCCGTGCTTTATAGCGATAAAAAATACAAAGGCATAAAGCCCATTTAAAACTCCTGCTATCAATACCCATTTTAAGGCAGTTTTTTCGATTTTAAGAGGAATTTTTAAGAAGTTTAAAACAAAAAATGAACCCAATACAACAAAGAAAAAACGCCAAAAAGTAATCACAGAAGTATCAGCATAAGCTGATAAAATCTTAGAAGTAGGCCAAGATGAGCCCCATAAAAACATAGCTAAAACAAGCAAGATATACAAATACTTTGTTCGAGTCAATGTTACACCTTGAAATTTTTAAGTCAAATTTTTTAAAAAATTTTTTTCAAGTGTAGTTCATACTCGTTTAGATATTTTTCCACTTGAGGATTTTTTACCACATCATTACACATAAAAGTTGGTAAAGCTTTCATACCTATAAATTCATGAGCCTTATGCAAATGCCAATACACCATATCTACACCCTTTCCTTCAAAAAATTCATTTTTATCATTAAAGGCTTCAAGAGGTGCATTCCAAGTGAGAGAAAACATGTATTTTTTACCATGATCTAAACCACCTTTTCCATAGTTTTTACTAGGATTTTCATGAGTTCTTCCATCATTTTTAAAAAGCACTCCAGCACCCAAACCAAACACTTCATCGATATATTTTTTAACTATCCAAGGCTCGCCCATCCACCAAGCTGGCATTTGATAGATCACAGCATCAGCTTTTATAAATTTTTGTATCTCTTCTTTAGGATCATATCCTTGATCTATGTGAGTTTGATCTACTTCGCATCCTAATGTCTTTAAAATTTCTAAAGCATGATTATGCAATGTCAAATTAAGCTGTCCTTTTGAATTTCCAAATTCTTTAGTGCCATTAAGTAAGAGTATATTTTTCATTTTTATCCTTTTTTAAATTTTATGATACAATTATAACTTAGCATAATATCATTTTCAATACAGAAAATAAAGTAATATACTATACTAAAGGAATGTTAAATGACTAAAGAGAATTCTCCGTGCAATTTCGAAGAATGTGGATTTAACTATACTCTAGCATTAATTAATGGAAAATATAAAATGAGTATTTTATACTGCTTATTTCGCTATGAAATCGTGCGTTATAATGAACTCAAACGCTTTTTAAGCTCCATATCTTTTAAAACTTTAACCAATACCTTAAGAGAACTAGAAAACGATGGTTTAATTATCAGAAAAGAATACGCTCAAATTCCACCCAAGGTAGAATATAGTTTATCCAAACGTGGACAAAGTTTAATTCCCATTTTACAAGCTATGAGCAAATGGGGCAAGAAAGACAAAAAAGGGAAAAAATGCTTGAATTAATTGGCGAACTTTCTTTGCAAAATTATATGGGAGAATGGCTTGAAATGGCTAGAAAACCGGCCTTTTTTCAAAAATCTTGCCTAAATTCAAAGGCAAAATACGAGCTTAAATACAAAAATGGCATTCCTTATGTAGAAATTGAGAATTTTTGCAGTAAAAAAAATGAAATTTCAAGTATAAAGGGTAAGGCAAAAATCGTTTCAAATAGGCAATTAGCAGTGAGATTTAACATCTTTATGAACCTTTTTAATAAAGTAAATTATGAAATCATTTTTGTTGATAGCGAGTATAAAGTTGCCATTGTGGGTAGTCCTGATAAAAAATATCTTTGGATTTTAGCAAGAAATATAATAGATGAAAAAAATATAAAAGAGTTTTTAAACATCGCTAAGCAAAGGGGATTTGACATTAGCGATGTGGTTTTTGATAAGTATTAAATTATTCTTTTGTCATATCAATGACATAGCGAAATTTAGCCTTTCCTGAGGTTAGATTTTCATAAGCTTTATCGATTTCTTGTGGGGTGATAAGCTCGGTTTCTGGATAAATTCCGTGTTTTAAAGAAAAATCAAGCATTTCTTGAGTTTCAGCAATACCGCCAATTAGCGAGCCATAAACCTTTTTACCTGCCTTATGTACAAGCTCGTTTATGCCTATATTTACCTTATCTTCCACAGGAGGTAAGCCAACTATAGCCATTTCGCCACCAAATTTAAGCAAATCCAAATAAATAGCAGGATTATAAGGAGTTGGAATGGTTGAGATGATTAAATCAAAGCGTTCTTTTACAGCGTTTTTATCGCAGCTTGTGTAAAATGAGCTTACACCCATTGCTAAAGCGTCGGCTTTTTTGTTTTCATTTCTAGCAAAAACGCTAACCTTTGCACCCATTTTAACAGCGTATTTTACAGCCATCATACCAAGTCCGCCAAATCCTGCTATAGCAACGCTTGAGCCTTCTTTTATCTTAGAAAATTTTAAAGGCGAGTAAGTGGTAATTCCTGCACAAAGCAAAGGTGCAACCTTATGCATCGGTGCATTTTTTGGCACACAAATGGCAAATTTTTCACTTACAACTATGTTGTTTGAGTAACCCCCATAGGTGTTTTCATTGCCGTGAAATACATCGCAACTATTGTAAGTAAAGATGGTTTTGCCATTTTCGCAAAACTGCTCTTGTGAGCGTTTGCAAGCATCGCACTCACCGCATGAATTTACCATACAACCAACCCCTGCGTAATCTCCCACTTTAAATTTACTCACATTTTTACCCACAGCGATAACTTCTCCTGCTATCTCATGCCCAGGCACGCAAGGATAAGTAGCTTCTCCCCACTCGCTTCTTGCGGTGTGAATATCGCTATGACAAATGCCTGCATATAGGATTTTAATCAAAATATCATTATCGCCAATAGCATGGCGGCTAAATTCAAAGGGTGTAAATTTCGCATCCTTGCTAAGCATTGCATAGCCTTTACTTGCGATGCGATTGTTTTCTAAAATTTTGTATTGCATCTTTGCTCCTTTTTTGATTTTTTATAATTATAAAATTATAAAGTAATCGTTATTCAAATTAAAATATGTTATTATTGTTTTAAAATTAATTTAGGGTTAAAAATGAATTTTTCAGAGCAGGATACAAGGGTTAAAATTATAGATGAGAAATTAAAATTAGCTTTATGGAATGAAGAAAACATAATAAGAGAATACTATTTTAACGCAGGAAAAAAATTCATAGGCGGCAAAAGAGGGCAAAGAAAATTCGTTGATTATTTACTTAAATTTCAAAACAAACATCTAGCTATCATTGAAGCAAAGAAATTAAGCAAAGACCCGCTTGATGGACTTTCTCAAGCACAAGAATATGCAAAAAATTTAGATGTGCGTTTTGTGTATTGCACAAATGGAGAAAAGATTTATGAATACGATATGCAAAATGCAAGGGGCGAGTATGTGCAAAATTTTGCTAGTCCGCAAGTTTTATTTGAGCGTGTTTTTGGGAATTTAAAAGAATGGCAACACAAACTTCTTACACAAAAAGACTTATTTATCCCACAAAAAGAATTAAGATATTATCAAAAAATAGCCGTTGAAAGAGTGATAAAGGCTTTGATTGAGCAAAAAGATAGAATTTTGCTAACTCTTGCTACTGGTACAGGAAAAACTACGATTGCTTTTGCTTTGTGTTATCGTTTGCTTGAAGCTAGATGGAATAAAAATAATAAAGATAAAAAGCCAAGAATTTTATTTTTAAGCGATAGAGTAAGCTTAAGAGACCAAGCTTTAGGCGAGTTTAATTATATTGAGCAAGATTGTAAAAAGATTGATACAAAAGAGCTTAAAAAATCATTCACTCTTCCATCTGCAAATGTGTATTTTGGGATTTATCAAAGTTTAAGTGCTGAAAGTGATATAAACGATGAAGAAAATAAATTTTATTTACTTTTTCCAAAAGATTTTTTTGACCTTGTGATTATTGATGAATGCCATAGAGGTGGGGCAAATGAAGAAGGTAGTTGGAAGGAAGTTTTAGAGCATTTTTCTTGCGCTACGCATTTAGGACTTACTGCAACGCCTAAGCAAAAAGATAATGTAGATACTTATAAATATTTTGGCGAAAGTGTTTATGAATACAGCCTTAAAGATGGGATTGAAGATGGTTTTTTAACCCCTTATAAAGTAAAATTAGTTACTACAAGTTTAAGCGGTGGTTATACTTATAATCCTAATGATATCATTGAAGGAAAGCTTGAAAAAGGGCATTTTGATATAAAAGAATTTGAAAGAAATATAAGCATTCCACAATACAATGAATTTATTGCAAAAGAACTTTTAAAGCTTATAAATCCTATGGATAAAACGATTATTTTTTGTGTCAATCAAGCTCATGCGAGTGAGATAAAAAGGGATATTGACAAGCATAAAAGCATAAAGCACAATGATTATTGTGTGCGTGTTACAAGCGATGAAGGAATAATCGGGCTAAACTACTTAAAAAGTTTTCAAGATAATGATAAAGCCTTTCCAGTAATTTTAACTAGTTCAAAAATGCTAACAACAGGCGTTGATGCAAGAAATGTAAGAAATATCGTGCTTTTAGCAAATATTGGCTCTATGATAGAGTTTAAGCAAATTATTGGGCGTGGAACTAGGGTGTATGAAGGTAAAGACTTTTTTACTATTATAGATTTTGTAGGAGCGACAAAGCTTTTTTATGACCCAAAATGGGACGGGCAAAGAATACTAGAAGATAACAAAGAGCAAAAAGAAGAAGAAAGTAAAAAAGAAAATAACAAAAATGAAAATGAAAGTAAAATAAAGAAAAAAGAAAAAATTACTGTGCATATTAAAGGTACAAAACTTGCGATTTATGATATAAAAACAAGTTATATCGGAGAAAATGATAAACCTTTAGATGCTAAAGAGTTTTTGGAATTTCTTTTTGGAAAATTAGCAAAATATTATCAAAATGAAGCAAAATTGCGTGAGATTTGGAGTGATTTAAATACTAGAAAAGAGTTTTTAAAAAAGCTAGAAAATGATGGAATCTCAAAAGATGCCCTGCAGGATTTAGCATTGATGTTTGAAAAGGATTGCGATTTATATGATGTTTTAGCGCATTTAAGCTTTAATACTGAGCTAAAAACAAGAAAAGAGCGTGTGCAGAATGTAAAAAATAGTTCTTTTTTAAAATCCTTTCACAATGAAAAAGCTTTAAGACTTATGAATTTTTTATTAGATAAATACGAAAATGTAGGCATTGAAGAATTTGAAAAAGGTTTAAAACCATTAATTGAATTAAGTTCTTTAGGAAATATAAAAGAACTTAGTATTGAATTTGGCGGAATAAATGAACTTATGCAAAGTTTTGCTACTTTACAAAGAGAGCTTTATGCGGGATAATGTAATATAAAATTTTTATGATTTACAAAGGGAGATTTATGCAGGGCAAAGAGATAGAAAATATAACAACAATAAACACTTATGTGAAAAATAAAGATAATAGTAATTTTACAATAATGTTAAATGAAACACTATGTCGTCAATATCATCATTTTTTACTATCTATTTCAAATCAATTTGAAAGCAAAAAGTGGAAAATGAAAAATTTTAGAAATTTTATTATTACTAATTTAAAAGAGTGTGCTTTAACAGAACAAGAAAGGCAAAGTTTAGCAGGCAACGAAGGCGAAATTTTAGATAAAGCTATCTCAAAACTAAAAATAGATGACAAAAGTGGAGAGGTAGGAGAAATTTTTCTCCATGGTATCATGAGAGAATATTACAATGCTCTATCCATTGTGCCTAAGATTTTTCATAAACAAAATCGTAATATGGAGGCATTAGGATTTGATAGCGTCCATCTAACTATAGAAAACCAAGAATGCCATTTGTGGCTAGGCGAATCAAAGCTATATGATAATTTAAATGGAGCTATAACAAATGTTATAAAATCTATAAAAGACAATTTAAGTGACGAAATCATTCTTAATGAAGCTAGAATAATTGCAAATCCACATGAATTAGATAATCTAGCAGAACATCATAATATTCAGACAAGCACATTGACAAATTTCAAGAAAATTATTAATGGGAATATTAATCTTGATGAATTAAAAAGCATTTTACATGTGCCAATATCTATTATTTACGATTGTAATTATACAAAAAGCATTGAGGAAATTACCGACGATTATAAAACAGCGATAAAAAACTTTCATAAGAAAAATGGCAATAAAATATCAGAGAAAATCAAAAAACTTTCAAATGAAATTACATATATCGATAGAATAAAATTTCACATAATTTTATTTCCTGTTCCTGATAAGAAGGAAATTATGAGCAAAATAAATCAAATTTTTAGGAGTTATAGAAATGCTAACTAACGAACAAATTTTTGATGAATGTGTAAAGATATATGAAAATCTAAATGATAACAACAAAGAAACAGAAGCTAAAGAAAAGCTTTTTTATTTGCTTGATGAAATTCAAGATAAAGCTTTATATCCACCTATATTAAATCATCTTATCAGACAATTTGGGTTATATCCCTATATGAATCAAGATACTTCAATTTTAACAGATAGATTCTTACTAGAATGCTTTAAAACAGATATCGGAGAAGATGAACCAAAAGTTTTACATAGAGAACAATCAAGAGTTTTAAAAAGACTTTTAAGCAATGAAAGTCTTATTCTTTCTGCTCCAACAAGTTTTGGCAAAAGCTTTATTATCGATGCTCTAATAGCTATGAAAAAGCCAAAAAATGTATTAATCATTGTCCCTACTATTTCTTTGTTAGATGAAGCTAGAAGAAGACTTGTAAGGAAATTTACACCTGATTACAACATAATTACAACATCGGGTGCTGCTCCAAAAGAAAATAATATATTCATATTAACCCAAGAAAGAGTTTTGGAATATTTAGACTTTATAAAAGCCAATAGAATTGATTTATTTATCGTAGATGAGTTTTATAAAATTGTCGGGGATATAACAAGGTCAGATATCTTACAAAATGCAATAAAGCAAGTAAGTTCTTATTCCAAACAATCATACTATCTGTGTCCAAATGTCAAACAATTTAAAGAAAATTCATTAAAATATCAATTTTTGAAAAATATAGAAAAAGTCTCAATTGATTTTAATACTGTAATATTAAACATACATGATTTAAGCCACAAAAAAGAAAAGAAAGAATATATATTAAAAAACATATTAAATGAAAATAAAAATCAAAAAACAATGATTTATGTAAAAAGCAAACCAGAATCAAGAGAAGTTTGCAAGTATATAAAAGAATATGTTACTACAAATAATGATCAATTAAACAACTTTTCAAATTGGTTAAAAAAGCATTATTGGCAAGACTGGGACTTTGCTAACTATTTAGCAAATGGTATAGGACAACACAATTCCGCTATGCATAGATTTATCCAACAACTTCAAGTTAAACTATTTTCAGAAAATGAATATATGAATATTATGGCAACTACCACTTCTTTAATAGAAGGTGTAAATACCGCAACAAAAAATATAATTATATGGAATGATTCTGTTGAGGGGAATAAAGATAAATTAACAAGTATGCAATATAAAAATATTATAGGTAGATGCGGGAGAATGTTTAAATATTTTGTTGGTAATGTATATTTATTAGAAAGCAACAAAGAAACATTAAAAAATGAGCAAGAAACTATGGAAATAATTCCTCAAGAAGAATTTTTATACAGAAACGACTTAGAAACATTTGATGTAAAAACAGAAATGGAAAAAAACTTAAAAAACTTACTTAATAATGAAAACAAATTTCATCAAATTATGTCAAAAATGAAAAATTACACTATTTTAATGGATTTAGAAAGTATTGTAACAATTGTTAAAAATGCCGAACTTTTTGAAAAAAGCATTAGATATTTAAATAGCGATAAACCTGATGAATGGGGATTTATCAAAAAGAAAGAGATACAAGAGATTGTTTTTGAAATATTGAATGAGAAATCTAAAAATGCTTATTTTAAAATAATTGATTATGGCAAATATAATTATTGTGGTGTAAAACAAACCATCGATAATATAAACAAAAAAGCAAGACAAGAGTGGTATAAAATTGACATTAATAAATATTTTAATATTGAGAGAATAATTAGTTTTGATATTGCTAGTTTTTTCAATGATTTAAACCAAATTATGCAAATACTCTATCCTGAAAAAAAGATAGATATTTCAAGTTTTGTTACAAAACTTTCAAATGTCTTTTTACCATCAGTGGTATATACTCTTGAAGAATTTGGGTTACCTAGAATCATTTCTAAAAAACTTCACCAATGTGGATTTATTGATTTTGAAAATAATGATTTAACAATAGAGCAAGCGTTAAACAAATTTAAAGAATGCACAGCTATTGATACAGTTAATATTCTAAAAGAAAATAGTCTATATGATGATTTTGAAGACTATATATTAAATTATTTTTATGATGGCTTAGGACAATAAAATGACAAATTTACCGCAGGGTTGGGAAGTTAAAACGCTTGGAAGTATAGGCTTTTTTATAAGAGGAGTTTCTTATAAAAAAGAGCAATTATTATCCATAAAAGATGAAAAGTCCGTGTATTTATTGAGAGCAAATAATATTCAAAATGAATTAATTTTAGATGATTTGCAAATAATCCCCAAAGAATTAGCGGTTGATAAGATTATTCAAAACAATGATATATTATTTGCGATGAGTAGCGGAAGTAAGCATATTGTTGGAAAAAATATACTTTTAAATGATTTAAATGACTTTACCTTCGGGGCTTTTTGTGGATTATTTAGAATTAATAATTTAAATATTTCTTATAAATTTTTAGCTTTTTATTTAAAAAGTAGTTTTTATAAAAATTATATTTTGAATATTTCTAAAGGTTCTAATATAAATAATTTAAGATTTGCTGATTTAGAAAATTTACAAATCCCATTACCACCACTAAAAGAGCAAGAAAGGATAGTGGGGATTTTGGATTTTGCTTTTAGTAAGATTGATGAAAATATCAAAAAAGCAAAAGAAAATTTAGCAAATATTGATGAGCTTATGCAAAGTGCTTTGCAAAAGGCTTTTAATCCACTTAACGATAATACTAAAAAAATTATCAACTCCCGCAATCTTGGGAATGGAAAAGTTTAGGGGAAATTTCAAATTTAATCCAAAATGGCTTCGCCGCTAGTAAAAATAATGAAATTCCAAGTGGATATGTGCATTTAAGAACACATAATATTTCAATGGATGGAAGTTTAAAATTTGATACTTTAATAAGAATTAAAGAAGAATTTATCAAAGAAAAGCAATCGTTTATTGAGAGAAATGATATTTTATTTAACAATACTAATAGCACAGAATTGGTTGGCAAAACTGCACTAGTGACACAGAATTATAATTATGCTTTTAGTAATCACTTAACAAAAATAAAATTAAAAAATCAATATAATTCCAAATTAGTTGTATTTTATTTTGTTTTATTATTGAAAAATAAATATTTTGAAAAAATATGTCACCAATGGATAGGGCAAAGTGGGATAAATATAGATAAATTAAAGAAAATTCAAATCCCCCTACCACCTTTACAAGAGCAAGAGCAAATCGCAGAGCATTTAGATTTTGTCTTTGAAAAGGCAAAGGCTTTAAAAGAGCTTTACACTAAAGAGCTAAAAGATTATGAAGAGCTTAAGCAATCCTTGCTTGATAAAGCTTTTAAAGGAGAATTATAATGTTAAAAAATTTGCCAAATTTTAACACATCGGCTTGATATGTTAAAAATTTTTGATTTTTTTAACATATTCTTTTATAATGTTAAAAATTTTTAGAAATTTTAACATATGGAAAAATCATGAAAGAATTCATACCATCAAAACTACCCTTAAATATAGAATTAAATACAGCTATTTATAGTCTTATTATTAAAGCTTCAAGAAAATTAGCAGAGTTAAATGGGCTTAGTAAAAGCATCCCTAATCCAAACATTTTAATCAACGCTTTGATTTTACAAGAAGCAAAAGATTCAAACGAGATAGAAAATATCATCACAACACATGATGAACTTTTTTTATCACGAGTTGATGAAAGCAAACTCACAAGAGCAGCAAAAGAAGTAAAAGATTATGAAAGTGCTTTAAAAAAGGGGTATGAGCTTTTAAAAAAAGAGCAATTATTAAGAAACGCACATATTTTAGAAATTCAAAAAAGATTAGAAAGAAATAATGCGGGTTTTAGAAAACAAAGTGGAACTATACTTAAAAATCCTATCACAGGAGAAATCAAACACATACCACCTCAAAATCCTAATGATATACAAGAACTTATGGGAAATTTAGAACTATACATTAACGATGATAGTTTAGATGAATTTGATTTTTTAGTAAAGATGGCAATTATACATTATCAATTTGAAAGCATTCATCCTTTTTATGATGGCAATGGCAGAACGGGTAGGATTATAAATATACTTTATTTAGTATATAAAGGACTTTTGGATTTTCCTATTTTATATCTTAGTGCCTACATAGTAAAAAATAAAGATGAGTATTACACACTTTTACAAAAAGTGCGTGATGAAGGAGCTATTTTAGAATGGATAGAATACATACTTAAAGGCATAGAGCAAACCGCTGTAAAGACTATTGAAACTATTATTACGATAGAAAAAATGATGCTAAATGTAAGCGAAATTTTACAAAATAAAACGAATTTTTATAGTAAAGATTTTGTGGAGCTTTTGTTTTCTCATCCTTATACAAAGATAGAATTTTTAATAAAAACATTAAATATTTCTAGACAAAGTGCTTCAAAATATCTTAAAATTTGTGAAAATTTAGGGGTATTAGAGTGTATTAAAATGGGTAGAAATAATTATTATATTAATATAGAACTTTTAAAACTTTTCAAAAAAGGAATTTTTTAATGCAAAATAAAATAGATAAAATCACAGATATTTTAAGAAGAGATGATGGTATAAGCGGTGCTATGCACTATACAGAGCAAATTAGCTGGATACTTTTTTTAAAATTTTTAGATGATTATGAAGAAGAATTAAAGCTTGAAGCAATCTTAAACAATCAAGAATATAAAAGCATTTTAGAAGAAAAATTTAGCTGAAAGGTATGGGCAGCACCAAAAACAAGCGAAGGAAAGATTGATTTTAACAAGGCTTTAAGTGGGCAAGATTTACTTAATTTTGTAAATAAAGAGCTTTTTGTCTATCTTAAAAACTTTAAAAACAATGAAGATTTTAAAAGTATAGAGTATAAAATCGGTGGAATTTTTGAGTTTATAGATAATCGCATTGCAAATGGGCATACTTTAAGAGAAGTAATCAATATCATTGATGAGCTTAGTTTTAGTAAAGAAAGTGATGTATTTGCTTTGGGCGAAGTTTATGAAAAACTGCTTAAAGATATGGGTAGTGATGGTGGAAATAGTGGAGAATTTTACACCCCGCGTCCTTTGATAAAGGCTATGGTGGAAGTGATAAATCCTAGAGCAAAAGAAAGGATTTACGACCCATCTTGTGGGAGTTGTGGCTTTTTGGTTGAGAGTTTTTTACATATTTTATATAAAGATGAGAGTAGAAAAACAAAGGCTAGTTTGAGTGTAGAAGAGTTAGAGTTTTTACACAATGATGCTTTATTTGACAAGGAAAAAACTCCGCTAAGCTATGCAATGGGCGTGATGAATATGATTTTACACGGGGTAAAATCTCCAAATATCATAAAAACAAATACGCTAAGTAAGAAAATCACAGATATTACAGAAAGTGATAAATATGAAGTGATACTTGCAAATCCACCCTTTGGTGGTAAAGAAAAAGAGCAAATTCAAAACAATTTTACAGTTGTTTCAAATGCTACGGAGCTTTTGTTTTTGCAACACATTTTAAAATCTTTGAGAAACAATGCTAGATGTGCGATCATCGTGCCTGAAGGCGTGCTTTTTCAAAATTCAAATGCCTTTGTGAGCGTAAAGGCTGATTTAGTGCAAAATTATAATCTTGAATGTGTTTTAAGCCTGCCTAGTGGAGTGTTTTTGCCTTATAGTGCGGTAAAAACAAATGTGCTTTTTTTCTCAAAAGGCTTAAATAGTATTTTAAAAGCAAATGATGATAAGGTGTATTATTACGAACTTATACCACCTTATAAACTTACTAAAAACAAGCCTTTAGAATACGCACATTTTAAAGAATTTCTAAAATGCTACAAAGAAAGAAAAATCACTGCTAATTCTTGGCTGCTTAGCAAAAAAGAGCTTGAAGAAAGAAACTATAATCTAAGTGCTAAAAATCCAAATGTAAAAGAAGAAAAAATCCTAAGAACTAGCAAAGAGATTTTAAATTCTTTAGAAAAAAATCTAAAAACACAACAAAAATATCTAAATGAGCTTAAAAGCATACTAAAATGATTGCAAGTTTTTTGATAAAAACTAATTTACAAATAACTTCTAAGCTCAATTTACAATAAATATTTATTGTTGCATTCTACTTTTTAATATCATCAAGCAAATTTAGGGCATTTAAAGCCCTTGGATAACCGATATATGGAATAAGAGCTGCAATGATATTTAGCAAATCTTTTCTGCTTTGCCCCATATTAAGATTGCCTTGTATGTGAGCTTTTACTTGATTGTCTAGCCCACCAAGTGAGATAAGATATACAAGGGTTAAAAGCTCCCTAGTTTTTAGATCAAGCCCATGCGTGTATAGTAGTCTCCAAAACAATTCGCACTCAAAAAATCATTTATAAAAGCTTTATCTTCTGGGGTAGATTCTATCATTTTAGTGATATTAGCTTCACTAAAAATAGCATTTTGTATTTCCCTGCCTTTTATTTTGCGATTTTCTTGCGTAATAGTGTCTTTCATCACTTGCAAAAAGTTGATCCTTTTTTGCTCCTCCTAAGAGTTTTTCAAAAATTTCTCTTGCTTTTTGTCTTAATTGCATGGTTTTATCCTTTATGGTTTTTAAAATTTGTGAAAAAAGAGCATTTAAAGATACTCCAAAAACATAAAAGTTTTTATAAAATTTTTGTGTTTTATTTACAAATTTCTTTACTCTCTTGCTTCTTTTAAGGTATTTTCATATTCTTCATCGCTTACAAGCTCAAGCCATTCTACATTTTTACCCTCTTTCTCGCCTGTAAGTGCTATGTGTGCTCCACTACTTGTATTAGTTGCACCATGAAAATGCTTTACTCCTATAGGACAGCTTATCGCATCGCCTTTTTTAGCTATAAAGGCTTTTTGCCCTGGAACTTTTGTGATGATTTCACCCTCTGTTACGATTAAGGTTTGTCCTTGAGGATGAGTATGCCATGCACTTCTAGCACTGGCTTCAAATTCAACTAAAGCCTCACTAAAATTTCTCCACTCATTTGATTTAAACATCATAGAAACTTTTACATTTTTGCTAAAAAATTTACTATCGCCTTTAAAACTTCCATGAATTCCTGCTTTTTTAGTATTATAAAACATGAGAGCTACTCTAAGTCAAGTAAAAATTTAAAATCTTAATTTCATTTTTTCTATCCTACTTCTTACAAAAATCATGATAATTCCTAAAATCAACAAAACAATAGTATTTACGATAATATAACGCGTAAAAATTTTAAAAGATGCGGGTTTTTTGTATGTAAGGCGTCAAGGAACTTGGGCGTATTATGGGATTAATGATGAGCTTTTAAAGCTGCATTTAGATCTTTTTGAAAATATCAAAAATTTAGAGCTTAAAAATGTTATTAAAAAAATGAAAATATTATTACCCAAATTTGCCCTTAATATAAAATCAACCCTTAAACTTATGCAATTTATCACAAGGTTGATAGTCCTTGCTTTCTGGATTAAACCCATCGACTTCATTTGCAAGCATTTCTTCATAAATTTTTATCTTTTTGCTTAAAACTTTTTCACTTTCTTTTAATGTTTTAATCTGGTTTTGTAATTTTTTCTTTGTTTGCTTTAACATCTCTTGTCTTTCTTTGGCAGTTTTTATACCCAAAGAGCAAAGTTTTATATAATGTTTGATTTGTTCTATTGGCATACCTGAAATTCTAAGCCATTCTATCCATTTTGCCCATTCTATATCGCTTTTTGAAAAATATTTCACACTATTTTCATCTTTTTGAACAAAAGGAAACAAACCTTTTTTAGCCCAAAATCTTAAAGTATGAGCGCTAATTTTTGTTTCTTTTTCTACCTCTTTTCATAGTATAAACCATATTTTCTCCTTTTTAAAATAAAAATAAAAAATTTATTTTTATTTTTTTGTGATAAAATAATAGCCAAATTATTAGTTTTATACTAAAAATAACAAAAATTAAAAGGAAAATAATGAATAGTATTAAAATCAAACTTTCTCTCATTGCAAATTTAATTGCAATTTTTGCCTTAATTGTTCTAGGTATTGTAAGTTTTTATTTTACAAAAACCTCACTATATGAAAGCACTCTTAAAAATCAAACTGACCTACTTAAAGTCACACAATCTACCGTTGAAGATTTCCGTTCCACAAATCAATCTTTTATTAGAGCTTTAGAAAAAGATATCGCGAACTTACCTTATCAATCTTTAATCACTGAAGAAAATATTATTAACAATGTTGGTCCGATATTGAAATATTATCGTCATAGTATAAATGCACTAAATGTTTATTTAGGTTTAAACAATGGAAAAGTTTTACTTAGTCAAAAATCTAATGATGCAAAAATGCCTGAATTACGTGATGATTTAGATATAAAGACAAAAGATTGGTATCAAGAAGCTTTAAAAACAAATGATATTTTTGATACACCAGCATATTTAGATACAAATTTAAAACAATATGTAATAACATATTCAAAAGCTATTTATAAAGATGGCAAAATCATAGGAGTACTGGGTGTCGATATACCATCAGAAGATTTGCAAAATTTAGTTGCAAACACTCCTGGAAATACTTTTTTATTTGATCAAAAAAATAAAATATTTGCAGCAACCAATAAAGAATTATTAAATCCATCCATTGATCATTCTCCTGTTCTAAATGCATATAAAACACATGGAGACCATAACTTTTTTAATTATGGATTAGACGGCAAAGAAAGACTTGGAGCTTGTACTAAAGTCTTTGCTTATACAGCTTGTATTACCGAAAGTGCTGATATTATAAATAAACCTATTTATAAAGCTGCATTTATTCAAGCCATTGTTGTCATTATTGTAGTAGTATTTAGCGTCATCCTCCTTTATTTCATCGTATCAAAATACCTCTCCCCACTTGCAGCTATCCAAACAGGTTTAACTTCATTCTTTGATTTTATCAACCATAAAACAAAAAATGTTTCTACTATAGAAGTAAAAAGCAATGATGAATTTGGACAAATCTCAAATGCTATCAATGAAAACATTCTTGCTACTAAAAGAGGTTTAGAACAAGACAATCAAGCCGTTAAAGAATCAGTTGAAACTGTTCATGTAGTAGAAGGTGGTAATTTAACAGCAAGAATTACTGCTAATCCAAGAAACCCACAATTAATAGAATTAAAAAATGTTCTAAATAGACTTCTTGATGCTTTACAAGCTAGAGTAGGTTCTGATATGAATGAAATTCAAAGAGTATTTAATAGTTATAAATCTCTTGACTTTACCACTGAAGTAAAAGATGCCAATGGAGCTGTAGAGGTAACTACTAATGCACTAGGACAAGAAATCATTAAAATGCTAAAACAAAGTTCAGACTTTGCTAATGCTTTAGCTAATGAAAGTGGAAAATTACAAACTGCTGTTCAAAGCTTAACTACTTCTTCAAATTCTCAAGCAGCTTCTTTAGAAGAAACTGCAGCAGCTTTAGAAGAGATCACTTCTTCTATGCAAAATGTTTCAGTTAAAACTAGTGATGTTATCGCTCAATCTGAAGAGATTAAAAATGTTACAGGTATTATAGGTGATATTGCAGATCAAATCAATCTTTTAGCTTTAAATGCAGCTATTGAAGCAGCTCGTGCTGGAGAACATGGTAGAGGCTTTGCGGTTGTGGCTGATGAAGTTAGAAAACTAGCTGAAAGAACTCAAAAGTCTTTATCAGAAATTGAAGCTAATACTAATTTACTTGTTCAATCTATCAATGATATGGCAGAAAGTATTAAAGAACAAACTGCAGGTATCACTCAAATCAATGATAGTGTAGCTCAAATTGATCAAACTACTAAAGATAATGTTGAAATTGCTAATGAATCAGCTATTATTTCTAGTACAGTAAGTGATATAGCTAATAATATCTTAGAAGATGTTAAGAAGAAGAGGTTTTAATCTTAGATAACTAGCTAAAAAGCTAGTTATCTCTAATTTACTTATTGATTTAAAATTTGATTTTTACTCTTACATAAATTCTGCCAATTTGAAACACCTTTGATTTCAAGACATTGTTTTAAACTTTCTTTTTCAGCTTGTATATTTTGCATTCTTTCATAAGTTAAAGCTTGGATATATAAAGCTCTTGCCTTATCCTTATCTGAAAGTTTTAATTTAAGCAAATCTGTTAAAACAGCTAAACTTTCTTCATTTTTATTGATTTTAGCCAAAGTATCAAGATACATAAATTCCAAATTAGGACTAAAAAGATTTATACCTTTAAAATTTTGATAGTCAATGGCCTTAGGTGCGTAAGTTAAAATCGTTGTTTGCATATTGTGATCATTAGCATAAGAAAGTAAAGCATCGTAGGCTTCTACCATACTAAAATTCATTGGAAAACTTTCTAAAATTTGCAAAATTTTAATGGCTTGATTGTAGTCATTTAAACGCAACAAAGACAAAAATTGCAAATAATAAGCCTTAAAATTCTCATCATCGCTTTTTAAAATTCTAGAATTAGCTATATCTTTAGAAATTTTAATCACCTGAGGATATTGTTTATTATCAAAAAGAATAGATGCTTTTTGAAGACCGTAAAATATAGAATCTTCATTATAATTTTTATCTATATAATCAAGTGCTTGTTCAACATTAGAAGTTCTGATAAGACAAGCTAACATTTGTTTTTTATTCTCAATTTTCTGACCTATATCATAAGCACTAAAACGCATAAAAATATTTGCAGCATTGATACAATTATCAGCTTTTATGGCATTTTTTAAATCATTAATGGCTGCTTTCTCTAAAAATTGAGTAGCATTTGGAATTTTTTTACTTTCTATAAGATCTTTATAAGCTAAAATGGCACTAAAATTTCCCTCTTTATAATAAAGTGCAACATCTTCATCTAAAGCTTTATTTGCAATATTCTCATCTTTATTTGCATATTGCTTCATTAAATCTGTATAACGCTGATGCAAAAAGCTTGCATTATTATCACCTAAAGCAAAGAATACCTCATCACTTGCTTTTTTAATTTCATCTAAATACTTACCATCTAAATAATCATCCATATACAAATCAAGGTATTTTTTAGCATCACTAGATCTGTTAGCATGTGATAAAACCAAGGCTAAATCTTTTAAAGTTTCTTCATAACTTGGATCAAGTTTGGACATTTTAGCAAAGGCATCTTCATAAATACTTGCACTTATATCAAATTGTCCTTTTTGATTAAATAATTTAGCAAGTTCTAAAGATCTTGGAATATCTTTTCCAAAATATTCAGGATTGGCTTTTAAAATGGTATTAATATATTCTATAGCTTTATTTACTTGCTCATTTGAAAGCAAATTCTTTGCCAAACTCATAGCTGCTCTTGCAGCTAAATCTAAATTTTTTGTATTAAAATAAGTATTTTCATAGATATTTACAGCTTTTTCTTTTTCATTTAAATTATAAATATAATCTGCATAATCAAGTTTTGATAACTGAGTAAAATAATTATTAGGTTGTTCATTATCCAAAATCGACATTGTATACTCTACATCAGCACGCTGAGCTAAAGCGATATAAGTTTTTAACATTATATGTAAAACTTCTGAAAAATTTTTATCACTTGTAAAAGTACGCATCCAATTTTTAGCATCATCAATCATCTTTTCTAAAATTTGCTGATCGCGTATACTTGGATCTTGAGTGTAAAGTTTATTTTGAGCTCTTAATTTATAAAGTATAAATTCACTAGTAAAAATACTGCTACGATATCTATTGATAGCATTTTGTGCATCAATCACCACTTGATTGTAATTAGCCTTATCGTATTCTTTTTTGATGCGTAAATAAGTATTGATATCTGCACTTTGAGGAATAACAACAGGATCAGAATTTAAATCCAAAGCTCCAACATAAGGCAAACTCTCATGTGGAAAATTGATATTAAAATCAAGTCCATCATAGTCTTTAATAGGTGCTAGTTCTGGTGTAAAAATAAAAGTAAAAGCCTTACTTTTATGCGAACTTGATGAACTGAGTTCTTTATCTATATAAATATTTTGAGAAGTGTCAAACATTCTTGCTTGTATTTTTGGCAAAATGATCATTTTAATTTTTTGAGCTTCTTGTATAAATTTTAAATCAAAAGCAGAAAAACTCTGATCTTTTAATTTATTATCAACCATACCTGCAATATCACATTCAAAATGAACTTTTGCTTCGGTAATAAATTTTTGACATGTAAATTCTAAATCATTACTCGCATGTAAAACTGCAAAAGCTTGATTATTTTCGCGACCCGTGTTTAAAACAAGCTCAAAAGCAAAAGCATTTAAAAAACTTAATAAAATTAAAAATAATATTCTCATAAAATAATTATAGCAAAACTCTTATAACATTAACAATATAGCAAAAGTGCTTACACAAACACAAAAAGCTAAAATAAAATTTTGTATAAAACTAAACTTAATATTATGAACCCTATCATTTTTCATAAATAAAACATGAATTAAAATCTTTAAATACGCATAAAGCATAATAACAGAAGATAAAGCCACAAAAAGCGCCAAATACCAATATCCATTTAAAATTACTGTATTTAAAATCATAAATTTACCCCAAAATACTCCAAAAGGCGGGATACCTGCTAAAGAAAGCACACTAATGCTTAAACAAAAAGCAATTAAAGGTTTTTTAACCAAAAGCCCATTTAAACTCTCATAAGAATTATTCTCATAATTGCTTAAAATCATAAATACAGCATAATTTGCAAAAGCAAATAAAGTCCAATATCCAAAAATAGCAAGCAAAATTCCATCAAAATTTTGTTCTTTTAATAAAGGAATGCAAGCTACCAAAACCAAAGAAGAATGCACTACAGAACTATAAGCAAACATTTTTTTGATATTGTTTTGACTTAGAGCCGCAAAAGCACCTATAAGCATAGAAAAAATCGCTAGAACTATTATGATATATTCAAAACCTGTATTATTTAAAAAATCAAACAAACGAATAACCACAACCAACATGGCAACTTTTGGCACAACTGAAATAAAAGCAACCAAATTTGTATGTGCTGCATAATACACGTCTTTGAGCCAAAAATGAAAAGGTGCCAAAGAAAGCTTGATTGCACAAAGAACAAAAATCATCACTCCAACACCCAAAAGCATAGGATCTTTTTGAAACTCATTTTTTAACGCTAAATTAGCATATAAATCTAAAGTTCCTGTTTTTAAATAAATAAAAGCTACAGCCATAACAAAAAACCCAGCTCCTACAGCCGCTACACTAAAGTATTTTATCGCACTTGAAATAGCATTATCACTTTCACGCATTGCTATTAAAGTATAAAGTGCTAAAGAAGAACTTTCAAGTCCTATAAAAATAAGTACTAAATTTGAGCTTGAAACCATCAAAAGCAAAGATGCAATCATAAATAAAAATAAAGCATAAAATTCACCTTGATTTTCTTCTTTTTGCATTAAAAGATATAAAAATGAAAAACACAAAATCACTAAAGAAGCATAAAATGAAACAATATCATTATTTAAAGTAGCCAAAAAAGCTTTTGCTTCTAAACCTTGAGCATTTGCATTATTTAAAATCAAAAAAGCACTTACAATTAAAGATAAAGAACTTATACCGATATAAAACGATCGATGAAATTTCCAAAAACCAGAGCAAAGCAAAAGAACTATTGCAGTTGTAATTAAAAATAAAAATGGATAAGATAAGCTTATATTTAAAAGTTCTAAATTTAAAAAATTATTTAACATTTGCCTCTCCTATTTTAGATAAAAAATCTAAAGTATTTTGCTCAACAGCTCTAATATTCATTGTTTTTATAAGATTATCCACATCTTTTTGTATCGGCTTTAAAAGTATATTTGGCATAAGCCCTAGTCCAAAAATCATTACTACAATACACACAAGCGCTACTATTTCTCTAAAACGTAAAGAAAAACCCTCTATAAAGCTTTGTTTTTGCATGAAAAATATTTTTCTAAATACTGCGAACATATAAATCGCTCCTAAAATAATCACCAAACCTGCCAACAAAGCGTAAAATAAATTAATCTTTGCTATACCTAAAAGAATTAAAAACTCTCCCACAAAAGAAACAGTTAAAGGCAAAGAAACGCTTGCGAGTAAAATTAACATAAAGAAAATTGAAAATAAAGGTGCTTTTTTGGCCAAAGAATGGTAAAAAGAAATATCATAAGTATGATATCTTTGGTATAAAAGTTCAACCATTAAAAATAAAGTTCCTGTTACAATACCGTGTGCAAACATATAAAAAACTGCACCACTAATACCCAAAGCATTTAAAGAAAAAATTCCCAAAATCATCACACCAAGATGTGAAATAGAACTATAAGCAATCAATTCTTTAATATTTTCTGCTCTATAAGCAATTAAAGCATTATAAACGATACTTACTATACATAAAGCTACAATTAAAGGCATAAAATACACACTCGCATCTGGAAAAAGTGGTAAACAAAAAAGTAAAAATCCAAAAGGAGCCATTTTAAAAACTACAAGCATTACAGAAACAAGTATAGGCGAATTTGCATAAACCTTAGGTGCCCAAGTATGAAGTGGAAATAAAGGAGCTTTGATAGCAAAAGCGATAAAAAATGCTCCAAAAAGTAAAAGTTGCTCTGTAAAATTTGCTGCTGAGGCATTATTTTTCCAAATTTCCAAGTCAAAAGTGAAGATATTTAAAAGCTGATAATTTAAATAAGCTTGATAAATCAATGCTACAAGCATTAAAATTGAACCCGCAAAAGCATAGATAAAAAATTTCACCCCTGCTCTAAAATCTTTACCATAAACTCCCATAATATAAAGCAAAGGCAAAAGAGAAAATTCCCAAAAAACATAAAACAACAAACCATCTTTTGCGCTAAAAAGTCCCATAATAGCAAATTCTAAAAAGAATATACAAGATATAAGCGCTTTTTGTTCTAGTTTCAAAAATAAAAAGCTTAAAAATATCATCAAAGAACTTAAAAGCATCAATACAAGTGCAATACTGTCTACTCCTACATGAAAGCTAAAAAATTTCAAAATTTTAAAAGAGAGATTATAATCAAAGCTTACCCCTTGTAAAAAATCCGCAAAAATATCCAAATTTAAAGCCAAAATCATAAAACTTACAACAACGCTAAAAACCTTAACGCCTCCGCGATTTAATAGCAAAACCACAAAAGCAGAAATTAAAGGAAAAAATATCAAATAATTTAGCATTTTACACCATCCATACTAAAATCAACAAAATCACAAAAGCTGCCACCAAAAACCTAAGCATTAAGTTTAAGCTGTTTGGCATAATCATTTTTTGTGAAATATTTTGAGAATACAAAGCAATTTTTTCAACTATTCTATCAAAAATATAAAGATCACAATGCTTTAAAATCGCACATAAGCTTTCATATTTTGAAACGATAAATTGATGATAAAATCTAGGAATAAAATAATCATTACTTAAAAGTTTATGAATTTTATTTTCTTCAATACTTTCCTTAAACCAAGAATTTTTATAAGCAAAAATAGCCAAAATTGCACCCAAAATAGCTGCTACACTCGCACAAATCATTACAATTTGATTTTGCGCATCAATAAAAACTAATTTTGTGCTTAAATATTCAAAAAAACTATGTTCGAAAAATCCTGCAATAATAGCTAAAACCATCAAAGGACTCATAGCCAAAAGTGCGATTTTACTTGCTTCATGTGGATGTTCATCATGTCTTGCAGGGGTAAAAAATACCAACATTAAAAGTCTAAAGCTATAAAATGCTGTTAAAAAAGCTGCGATTAAGAGCACTAAAAAAATACCATGGTGAAAAGAAATGAAAGAATATCCCAAAATCAAATCTTTAGAGAAAAATCCTGCAAAAGGATAAATTCCTGCTAAAGCTAAAGATCCTATACACATTAAAATAGCTGTAATTTTTAAAGGTTTAAAAAGTCCACCCATTTTTTTAATATCTAATTTATCATTCATAGCATGCATTACATTTCCAGTGCCTAAGAAAAGTAAAGATTTAAAAAAAGCATGCGTAGCTAAGTGAAATAAAGCTATACCATAAGCCCCAAGTCCTGCAGCCACAAACATATATCCAAGTTGCGATAAGGTAGAGTAAGCAATAATACGTTTTAAATCCCTAACCACCAAAGCCATAGAGGCTGCAAAAATCGCTACAAAAGCTCCGAGTAAGGCAATAATATAAGAAACTTCAGGAACTAAATCATAAAGCGTGCTAGCACGAATTACCAAATAAACCCCCGCTGTTACCATGGTTGCTGCATGGATTAATGCAGAAACAGGAGTTGGCCCTGCCATAGCATCAGCAAGCCAAGTGTGAAAAGGAAATTGTGCAGATTTTCCCATAGCCCCTATAAATAAACAAGTTGCGATTAAGATCAAAGCATTGTGATCTAGGCTTTGTGCCATGGAAAAAACTTCATCATATTTTAAAGTTCCTGCTTGCAAATAAAGCCAAAAAATTCCTAAAAGCATACCCAAATCCGCAATACGGTTCATAATAAAAGCTTCATTAGCCGCAAAAGAATAAGTATCATTTTTATACCAAAAACCTATAAGCAACCAAGAGCAAAGCCCAACGCCTTCCCAACCTACGAAAAGTCCTAAGAAATTATCACTCATAACTAAAAAAAGCATAGAAAAGACAAAAAGCCCCAAATAAGCAAAAAATTTATTAAAACCCTCATCATGAGCCATATAAAAAATACTATAAAAATGCACACAAGTAGCTACAATACCTACAACACTCATCATAGTAAGCGAAATGGCATCTATATCAAAGCCAAAATTTACTCCAGCAAACCATTCAAACAAACTCACATTAAAAGCTTCATTGCAAAAAAGCAAATACAAAGAACAAAAAGCACTCAAAGCAACTAGAAGTGAACAAATTATCCCTACAAATTGTTTTTTCTCACTCAAAGCAAAACAACTTGCAAACAAAAAAGCTATAAAAGGACTAAAAAGAGAAATCAAAGCTAAATTTTGCATACTAAGCCTCCACTTCTTTTAAGCTTTTTAATTCCAAAGTGCCTTTTCTTCTATACCAAAGCACACACAAAGCTACACCAACAGCTACTTCACAAGCCGCTACACCCATGATAAAAAGCACAAAAACCTGCCCATTTAAATCATTGTGCATTTTAGAAGCCGCTACTAAGGCTAAATTAGCACTATTTAATAAAATTTCACTCGAAATAAAAAGCATGATGAGATTTTGTCTTTTTAAAATACCTACAAGCCCTATGACAAACATTAAAATAGCTATAAAAAAATACTTTTCTATCATTGTTTTTCCTTTGTTAGCTCTTTATGAGTAAGAGTGATAGCACACACTAAAGCAATCAAAAGTAAAATAGCTATAAACTCAAAAGCCAAAAGATATTTTGAAAAAATCGCTAAAGCCAGTTGTTTATTAAAATCAAACAAAGCAGGATCGTTTAAAGGCAAATCCGTGCTGATATTTTGGTATTTAAAACCTATAAGCATGGCCAAAAGTAAAATCGCACTTAAAACCACCAAAGTAAAAAAACTTTTTTTAGCTTTAAGTTGTTCTTTAAATTCTTTAGAAGCATCAAAAAACATCATCGCAAAACTATAAAGTCCAAGCACAGCTCCACTATAAACAATAATTTGTATCACACCTAAAAACTCTGCATCAAGTAAAAAATAAAATCCCGATAAAAACACCATTCCACCCGCTAAAGCCGAAAGAGAATAAAGCATATTTTTACTTAAAACCGCAATGCCAAAAAAGCCTAAAACCACTACACTAAAAAATACAAAAGCCAAATTTTCTATCATTTGTTTTCTCCTTGCTCTTGTGTGTTTTGATTTTCTAAGGCACTTTCAAGCATCGCATCGTAATAATTTGGCGTTTTTATCACCAATAAATCAGCATCTTTTCTAAGGCTTCCCGCTCCTTCAAATTCAACTTGATTTTTAAGCTTATCAATAGGAGTTAAAAAATCTTGCTTATAGCCAAAATAAGACCTTTGCTCGGCTGCATTTTCATACTCTGTGCCATGCACTATAGCAAGTTCAGGACAAACCTCAGCGCAAAAACCACAATAAATACAACGCCCTAAATTAATACTATAATTTCCTACTTTTTTACGCCCATTTTCATCTAAAGAAGTTTCCATTCTAATACAATTGCTAATGCAAATTTTTTCGCAAAGCCCACAACCTATACATCTTTCGTTTTCACTTTCTATAAAACGCATCAGACGATGAACAGCACGGTAACGATTGTCAAGCTTTACCTTTTCAAAAGGATATTTAATCGTAGCGCTATTATTTCTCTTAAGTAATTCTCTCATCATCACAAAAAGCCCTACAAAAAGCTCTAGTTTAACGCTTCTACGCAAAGCTTGTGAAATTTTCTCCCAAGTGCTAATAGGAGTTTTTCTTTTCTCATCCACTAAATAATAATTTTTCATATCAAACTCCTATAAAAGAACTGCCAAAGCAGTGATTAAAAGGTTTAAAACCGCTAAAGGGATTAAGATCAAATAGCACATTTTCATCACTTGATCTGGACGCAATTGCGGAAAAGCAGCTCTTGCCCAAAAATACCAAAAGAAAATAAAACTTGATTTTACTATCATCATAATCCAACCAGGAATAATCCAAAAGCTATTAAAACCCCCTAAAAACAAAAGAGTTACCAAAATAGCTCCAGCTATCATAGAAGCATATTCACCTATAAAAAACATACCCCATCTTAAACCCGAATACTCCGTTCCATAACCCGCTACAATTTCAGCATCATTTTCCGTCAAACAAAGCGGAGTTCTATTAGTCTCTATAAATAAAGCAATTATAAAAAGCACAAAAGCCAAAGGCTGTTTAAAAATAAGCCAAGAAAAAAATCCATCGCTTTGATAATTGTTGATATCCACCAAAGAAAAAGAACCTACAAGCATTACAATAGCAATCAAAGCTAAAGCTCCTACGCTTTCATAGGAGATAATCGCTACAAGCCCTCTTGCAGCCCCTAAAATCGACCATTTATTATTACTTGCAAGTCCACCCAAAAACACCGCATAAAAACAAATTCCTGAAGTACCGATGACAAAAAGCAAAGCTACATTGATATCTGCCACTATAGGCTGAATTACCTTTCCAAATAAAGTAAATTCAGGTAGCATAGGAATAGCTGCTAAAGAAACAAAAGCACAAATAGCAGAAATTAAAGGTGCTATAGCAAAAATAAATTTTTGCGAATTTGAAGGGATTATATCTTCTTTAGTAAAAAGTTTTATCATATCAGCTACAAGTTGAATAAGCCCAAAAGGCCCTACCATATCAGGCCCTATGCGTCTTTGAAAATAAGCTAAAACCTTTCTTTCAGCATAAGTTGCAAGACCTGCTAAACTCGCAAATATTGCAATGATAATAATACATTTAATCAAAGCCTCTAAAGCAAAATCACTCATGGTTTGCTCCTAATTTTTCTAAATTCGCCACAACAAATCTTTCATCAAAAAAACTTAGCGTGTCAAGCTTTTCATCAAAATACGGCAAGAAAGCTCCATTTTTTATGTCCTTATCCACACGCACACTAAGGCTTAATTCTTTATCTTTTATTTTAAGTTTTACAAGATCTTTATCTTTTAAATTTTTTTCTTTAGCTAAATTTTCACTTACAGCTAAAAAAATCACCTCATTAATCGCACTAGCACGATTTGAAAATCTACCAAATTGATAGCTAGGATTAGCACTATAAAGCAAAATTTCATCTTCTTTTAGGCTTAAATTTTCAAAATTTGGAGAGATGAAATCTTTTTTAGCAACTTGTTTGAAACATTCTAAATTAAGCTCATATCCCCTTTTGCAATCGCCTGCATTGGTATAAAAATTGTCTAAATGATCAAAATCAATCGGAGAAAAACCTTTATTTATAGGGAGTCTCTTAGTATAATTTATAGTATATTCCTCATCAAAACCTAAAGCATTAGCCAAATCATTTAAAAAATATCCCTTAAATTCTAAAGCAGCGTTAGTTGGTACCACTCTTTTATCATAATTTAAAAAAGTTCCTTCTTGCTGATTTAAACTCGCACTAGCTAAATTTGCATGCTCTTCATAAGAAAAACTAAAATCACCTTTTTCATTGTAGCCTAAAGTCTTGCCTTCTTGCGTGTTTTTATCCAAATCACAAATTATAGCCACACCTAAGGTATTAGTATGCGTAGGATTTAAAAAGACTTTAAAAGGAGTGGTATTTTGGATCAAAGCAAGTAATTTAGCAAGTTTTTTCGCATTTTTATGAAAATAAAAATCACTCCCTACAACAAGAGTAAAATTTGCTTTTTTAAGCAATAAATCTTCTAATTTATCTTCATCTATGCCTAAATTTTTAGCAAAAATAGAGCGTTGCACTTCTATGATTTTTTTCACTTTCTTAGGCACGACTTTTTTTACTTCTTTTTGAATTTCATTGCCTTCTTCATCTTTTTCTATGACTTGTTCTACAACTTCTTCGTTGATACTTTCTTCTATTTCTTTATTTTCACTAATAAAAAACTCTGCTAAATGAGTTTTGATACCTTCATCTTGGCTAAATTTTTGAAGTAAAAAATATAAAATTTGCTCTTCATCGCCATTTTTATGAATGTGCGGGATAAAATTTTTAGAATATTTTGCTATACCCATATCTTCCATAGGATGAAAATAAAGCCCTGAGCCTTTATTCATCACTAAAGCATTATTGATTTTATAGCTAAGCGTTGGAGCATCATATCTTAAAAGCATTCCAGCTACAACCAAAAAATCACTTTTTGTTATATCTTGAGTATTAGCGCTATAAAACTCACCAGAATTAGCGATAAATTCTTGTAAAAATTCTTTAAATTTCAAAGCTTCTTCATTGATCAAAGAAAGATTAAATTTCTTTTTTAAATTTTGCAAAATCAAAGCTTCTTCATTGGTAATAAAACTATTAAATTTAATGTTTTTAATTTCATTTTTCTCAAAAAGTTCCACAAGTTCTTTAAAGGCTTTTTCGTCTTTATCCGCCTCATTTTGCGTATCAAAAGCAAATCTTGCAGCCTTATTTAAACTCGCAAAGGCAAAATCATTACTCACTCGATAAATTTTTTCTTTTTGATTGCTAATGCCGCTTTGCTTAATATCATAATACATCAACTCACAATCGCTTGAATGCGGATTTGAAGCAGGGATTCTTTTAAGTTCCCAAATATTTGAAGTATATTGAAATTTCGAACCTATCAAAGCTCCTGTTGGACACACGCTTGTACATTCTCCACAAAATGAACAATCAAGCGTATCACCATTTGCAGGACCTATCAAACTTTTTTGAAATTTAGTCCAAATCGCATAAGCATCTTTTCCCATGCTCTCTTTAAAGCTATTATCCACACTATCTCCGCCACGAGGAACAGTCTTTAAAGCACTTTCTCCGATTTTATCCTTACAAACTGTAATACAACGCTCACATACTATGCAAAGCGCGGGATCGTAATTAATCATTCCCCAATGTTTATGCGGTTTATGCGTGTCTTTAATCCAATGCTTTTGAACATTTACACGGCTTTTATGGGTGAAATTTTGCAATTCACACTCGCCTGATTTATCGCAAACCCCACATTCTAAAGGATGATTGATGCAATAAGTTTGCATGATATCATTTCTTTCATCCCAAAGATTTTGTAAATCACTTTCTACAATCATACCCTCTTTTGCTTTAGTATTGCAAGAATATACCTTTTTACCATCAGCTTCAACCATACACATACGACAAGCCAAAGTAGGACTACAGCCTGAAAGATAGCAAATCGCTGGGATAAAAATATCATTTCTTCTTGCTATATTTAAAATATATTCGCCTTCTTCAAAGGCGCAATCTATACCATTAATCTTAACTGTCATTTTGCTTCCTTTATGCGAATTGGAGTAAAATCAAAACCATTGTTTTCATAATTTAAAAAAGCTATGGTGCCTTGTAAATTTTCATCTAAACAAAGTTTGGTTTTAAGACTAAAATCTTTAGCCAAAATTTCAACTTCACTTTGATCTTTGCATTTTGCAATTTGTAAAAATTGCCTCGAACAATGTAAATTTTTATCTTGCAAATTTACTCTAAAAAGCACTAAACCATCATAATTATCGAGTTCTTTTAGAGTGCTTAATTTTGCCTTTTTAAAATCGCATTCTTCTTCATCGCTATCTAAAATCTTTAATTCATATTTTATGCTTAAGAAATTCAAAAAATATTTGATATTTTCACTATCTTTATAAGAATGGATATTTTTATCTATAATTAAATACTTAGCCTCTTTTAAAAAAGCAAGCACTTCACCTGCTTCTTCCTCTCCAAAGCAAGATTCAGCACTTAAATATCCCTCATCTAAATCGCAAAAATGCCCTTCATCGCTTAATTTACAAAGCAAGGCTAAAACAAAACTCAAACTTGCAATTTCGCATTTGTAAAATTTAGCTTTTAAGTTTTTATCTTCCAAACAAGAAATATTCATGCTATTTACACCTATTTTTTCACATAAATTTTTGTTTTTAAGACTTGGCATATCTAAAAAACAAAGAGCATTATCATAAATCATACCCTCTCCTTTTTTATAACAATAGTCCAATCCACTTGATTAAATTTCAAAGAATTTAAAAGCTCACAGCCTTGTTCTTTTACAAAAGAAAAACTTTTTTCAACAGGAGAAAAATCGCCGATTTCAAAAAGCACCACTAAAACCTCGCCTTGTTTTGCTTCTTTTATGATTTGTGCTAAATCTTCAAAAAGCTCTTTGCTTTTTCTTAAATCTACTCTTCTCATCGATCTATCTCACCTAAAACTATATTTACATTACCCATAATGGCTACAACATCAGCTAAATAAGTACCTACAAGCATTTCTTCAAAAAACGCACAATGCCAATAACTAGGCGTTCTAGCCTTTAAACGATAAGGTCTTCCTGTACCATCACTATGGATAAAAAAGCCAAGCTCACCTTTTGGACTTTCAGTAGGCACATAAACTTCGCCTTTAGGAGGTTTTAAACCTTGGGTGATTAAAACAAAATGCTGCATTAAAGAATAATTCTGTGTTAAAATTTGTTCCTTTGAAGCACTTACATACTCAGGATGCGTAGCTAAAATTTCAGGTGGAGTATCTTTATAAAGCGTGGCACATTGTCTAAGGATTTTCAAACTTTCACGAAATTCTTGCATATAAACTTTATATCTTGCATAAGAATCCCCTTGCGTAGCATAAGGCACGCCAAATTCGACTTCATTATAAAGCAAATAAGGCTCTTCTTTGCGTATATCGTATTTTATGCCACTTCCTCTTAGCATCACACCCGTACAACCCCAGTTTAAAGCTTGTTCTTTAGTAACTACACCTACATTTTCAGTTCTTAAACGCCAAATTCTATTATCATCTAAAAGATCTTCATAATCTTTTAAATCATTTGGAAATTTATCGCAAAATGCAAGCATTTCTTCTAAATAATTCTCAGGTAAATCAAGCATAACCCCACCTATTCTCATAGAAGAATGCGTAAGCCTTGCACCGCAATACTTTTCTATCAAATCCAAAACATATTCTCGTTCTCTAAAGCAGTATAAAAACACACTCATCGCACCAATATCAAGCGCATGAGTGGCAAGCCAAAGCAAATGTGATGTGATACGGTTTAATTCTAAAAGTATCATGCGTATGACTGCGGCACGGCGTGGAATCTCTAAACCACAAAGCTTTTCAACCGCTGCACAATAAGCATAATTATTCGCTGAAGCAGCGATATAATCCATTCTATCAGTAGTAGGAATAAACTCTTGATAAATCATATTTTCAGCCATTTTTTCCATACCACGATGCATATAACCTATACAAGGACGCGCTTTTACAACTTGCTCTCCATCAAGTTCTAAAATAAGGCGTAAATTTCCGTGTGCTGAAGGGTGTTGAGGGCCTAAATTGATAATCATTTTTGAGTCTTCTTGCTCAAAAGCTATATTTTCATAATAAGGTTTTAATTTGCTAGGAATTTGCATTTTAACGCCTTTTCTCTAAAATTTTTGCTTCATCACGTTTTACTTTTTTTACAAAAGCCACGCCTTCATCTTCTTGATATTCTTGTTTAAAGGAAATTTCCTTCTTTTGACCACCTTTTGGCACTTCATGATAAAGTCTTGCAAAATTTAGCGTATCTTTATCATCAGCAAAACCAGAATCTCTTTGTTCTTCGCCCACTACTTCGCGGTATTCTTTGCCAAAAATTTTATCAATCTCATACCATCTTGCAAACTCATCGCCCTTTAAAGGATAAGTCTTTAAAAGCGGATGTCCAAACCAATCATCAGGCATTAAAATGCGTTTTAAATTGGGATGATTTATGATGAAAATTCCAAACATATCATAAATTTCTCTCTCACTCCAATTTGCTCCTTTAAAAATATGAGCCACGCTTTGCAAACGCTCTTTTACGCCTACAAAAGTTTTTATTCTCACTCTTAATTTTTTTTCTAAATTTAAAAGCTGATAAAACACTTCAAAACCATTTTTATCTGCTATAAAATCAATAGCACTTGCTTCTGTAAAACTTAAATAACCTAAAGTTTTAAGCATTTGCAAGGTTTTAACATTGTCTTCTTTTTTAATTTCTATTACCCAAAAATCAAGCTCTACAAAGGAATTTAAAATTTCTACTTGAGTTTTTAAAACTTCAAAATCCTCTTTAAAAACACTTTCATTAACATCAGATTTTACAGTGTGTGGTGCGTGATAAAATCTATCTTTGTAGTAATTTTGAGTTTGAGCATTTTTTTTATCGCTATACTTTCTCATCATATCAACCTTTTAGGTGCGATCTTGCGACTTGCTTTTTCTTTGCGAATCTTTTTTTGCAAAATCATCAAAGCAAACTGAAAACTTTCGGGGCGTGGAGCACAGCCTGGCACATAAATATCTACAGGTATAATTCTATCCACTCCTTGAACAGTAGAATAAGTATTAAACATACCGCCTGTATTGGCACAACTTCCCATAGAAATCACCCATTTAGGATCAGGCATTTGATCATAAAGTCTTCTTGTAAATTCAGCGTGCTTTTTACACAAAGTTCCTGCGATAATCATCACTTCACTGTGGCGTGGTGAAGCTCTAAAAATCGTTCCAAATCTATCAAAATCATATCTTGAACCCCCAGCCGCCATCATCTCAATCGCACAACAGGCAAGTCCATAAGATAAAGCCCATAAAGAATTACTCCTGCCCCATTGAACTAGCTTATCCACACTGGTTAAAACTACGGGCAAACCACTTGCATAATTTACTTGATGCTCTGCCATGCAAACGCTCCTTTTTTATAAGCATATAAAAATCCAACTCCTAAAAGTACGATAAAAACAAAAACTTCTAAAAATCCAAACCAACCTAAATCTTTAAAAATCAAAGCCCAAGGAAATAAAAACACAACTTCTATATCCAAAAGTATGAAGATTAAGGCGATGATGAAAAATTGAGAGTTAATCTTGTTAGCTTGTTTAACAGGAATAGGACCACATTCATAAATTCCAAGTCCTAATTTTTTGCGATTTTTTGCGGCAAAATTATTACCGATTTTTGAAGCTAAAAAAACCAGTCCAAAAAAAATAACACTAGCAAGTACTAGCATTAAAAAAATACCAAAATAAGGATGCGAAGCATCTATATGAGACATTTATTCTCCTTTTTTAAAGCACTTTAATCACTCCACAACAAAAATTAAATTTACACTTTTCTTTATTTTACTCTAAACTTTCTATATTGAAACTTATATTAAAAAATATTTTTTAAAGTTTTAATTTTTTATGATTAAATTTATAAAAAAGATCACTTTGATGGGTTATAAATATATAAGAAATATTATTTTTTTGCTGATAGTCATATAAAAAAGTTAAAATTTCTTTAGAAGTTTTAATATCAAGTGCTGAAGTAATTTCATCTAAAATCAACAATTTAGGATTTAAAATCAAAGCACGGATAAGACCTACACGTGTGGCTTCTCCTCCGCTTAACTCATAGGGTTTTTGTTCTAAAATTTGTTTTTTTAGACTAAAAAAATCAAAAAATTCTAAAATCAAGTCATCATTCTTTTGTAAATTAAAATTTTCCAAACCATCTTGTATAAGATTTTTGATTTTTTTATAAGGGTTTAAAGCCATTTTTTGATCTTGAAAGCAATACTGAATTTGCTTTCTTAAAAGTCTTTGTTTGTTTTTATCAAGCTTGTGTAAGTTAAGATTTTCATACCATACCTCACCCTCACTTGGATCTTCTAAAAAACAAAGAATTCTAGCTAATGTGCTTTTACCTGCACCACTTTTACCTAAAATTATTAAATTGTCATTTTCATTTAAAGAAAAATTGATATTATCAAAAATAATATGTCTTTCTTTTTTTAAATACCAATGCTTTTTAAGCTCATAAAACTTACTTAAATTACAAACTTTAAGCATTATAATACCTTAAAAACTCATTTAAGCTATATAAATTTGAACTATTTTTTTCTAGCATAAGAATTTCATCTGCTAAAGAATTTACCAAATTTAAATCATGAGTGATGCAAACTAAGGCTGTAGTATTTTTTAATTCTTTTAAAATCGATATAATCTTAGAAGCGTTTTCTTTATCCAAAGAAGCTGTGATTTCATCACAAATTAAAATTTGGGGTTGATTTAATAATGCCAAAGCTAGGCTCACCCTTCTTGCCATACCCAAACTTAATTCATTAGCATAAGAATGCCACAAACGATCAAGATTTTCAAATCCTAATTTTTGAAAATAAGAAAAAGCGTAATCTTTTCTTTCTTTTTGTTTTAATTTTGTATGAGTTTTTAAAACAAGATGACATAAATTTCCAATATCCAAATAAGGATAAAGACTAAGCTCTGCATCTTGCAAAACAAGTGCCACCTTAGAACGAAAATTTCTAAGTTCTTCTTTATTAAAATTAAAAATACAAGAATTATGAAAACTTAATTCATCAAAACTTATTGTGAAATTAGAATCTAAAAGTCTTACCAAAGCTTTTCCTAACAAACTTTTGCCCACTCCACTTTGTCCTAGTATCATTAAAGTTTTACCTGTTTTTATATCTAAATTAATATCCTTAAGCAATAAATTATTCTTCAAACTGATATTTAAATTTCTTACCTTCAAGATCTTATACCCCAAATTTTTTGTAAAAAATTACCCAACCATAAAAGAGGTAAAAACAACAAAAGCAAGCTTAAAAGTGGAAAAAGTATCATCCACCAAGCGCCTATAAAAACTGCTTTTGAAGACTCACTCAAAAGAGTACCTAAAGTTGGAATTTCAAATCCTAAACCCAGTCCAAAAAAACTCAAAGTAGCTTCTGTGGCTATAGCATGAACGATATTAAATATAAAAAGTGTAAAAATCAGTGTTTTTAAAGCAGGTATTAAATCTTTAAAAAAAGCTCTAAATTTAGTTCTTCCAAGCACTATATTTGCTTTGTAAAAATCTAAATTTTCAAGTCTTTTTAATTCACTTTCTATAATTCTTGCTATGAAACACCAATGAATTAAAGCGATTAAAAAAATCATCAAAAACACATCAGAAGTTATCATACTTTGAAAAAACATCATAAGTAAAAAAGCAGGCAAGGCTAAAAAAAACTCTAAAATACGCATCCAAAAAACATAAAAAAAACATCGCGCTAAAAACAAATAACACAAAGCAAAGATAATAGACAATAAAGATCCACCAACACCTATAAGCAAAGAATTTCTCAAAGCAAAAAGCAAACGAGAAAACAAATCCCTGCCTAAAAAATCAGTCCCTAAAATATAAGTAAAATTAGGAGCTTGATGCAAATTTTCTAAATGAGTACTTAAAATATCAAAAGGAGTCAAAAAAGGTGCAAACAAGGCGCATAAAAACAAAAAAATTAAAGGCGCAAGAATGATAAGAAATTTAAACAAAATCAAGCCTTCTTAATCTAGGATTTAAAATCCTAGCTACAATATCACTTAAAAATGTAAAAAATGCTGCAAGCAAAACGCTAAAAAATATAAGTGCAAGCACAACAGGATAATCTTTAAAAATAATACTTTTAAAAAGTAAAGATCCAAGCCCCTCGTAAGCAAAGACACTTTCTACCACATAAGTTCCCATCATAAAACTTAAAGCACTTCCCCCAAAATAAGCCACAATAGGGCTTAAAGAATATTTCAGAACTAAAAAATAAATATCTTTCTCCCTTAAAGCCCTAGCGTATAAATTTTGAATAAAAATTTGAGAAAAACTTTCATTGATAAAATTTCTAGCAATCCTTAAAAATAACGCCAAATGTGATAAAACGAGCACCAAAACAGGCAAAATCAAATGCTCTAAACGATTTAAAAAATCATCTTCAAAGCCTATATCACTACTTCCCATAACAGGTAAAATTTTCCAAAAAATTCCAAAAATCAAAACAAACAATAAAGCCAAAACAAAAGGAGGTAAAGCAAAAAAATTAAAAGCTAAAAAAGTGATGATTTTATCTATAAAACTTTCTTTATAATAATATCCCAAAAGTGCCAAAAAAACACTGAGTAAAAATAAAAGCATTAAGGCACTAAAACCCAAAATAAAAGTATTAAAAATTCTTTCTTTTATAAGCTTTAAAACACTTTCTCCACTTAAAAAAGAAACCCCTAAATCTCCTTTTAAAGCCTTAAAAAGCCAAATTTTATACTGCTCTAGCAAAGGCTTATCAAGCCCTAAATTTTGTTCTATTCTTTGAACAAATTCTTTACTTTGTGAATTAACTCCATTAGCATAAGCTATACTACCTTTACTAAAATGAAGTAAAACAAAACATAAAAAAGTACTAAAAAATGCTATGAAAATACTAAAAACTAAGCGTTTTAGCACTATTTACTCCACTCATAAACATTCCAAGTAAAACCCACTCCGTGATGACCTAAAGTCCTTGTTTTGATACCTTTTAAATCTTTATTATAAACTAAAGCAAAATCAAGATAGGCTAAGAAAATAAAAGGAGGATTTTCATACAAAGCATCTATAAAATCTTTATAATATTTTTTTCTCTCTTCTAAATTTGAAGTATTTCTTGCTTTTTGTAAGGCTATATCCACTTTTTTATCATGATAATGTCCAAAATTCCAACCCTCATCATTTAAAGCACTATCTTGCGAACTTTCAAATACCCTAAAAGTGTGAAAATCAGGATCTAAAGGACTTCCCCAGCCTATTAAAAAACTATCTACTTTAGAATAATCAAAACTTCCAGCAGGTTTAGCCACCACCTTGCTTACAACTCCTATTTTTCTAAATTCGCTTTGCAAAATTCCAGCTAAACTTACCCTTAAAGGATCATTACTCATCGCCCAAATTTCAAATTCTAAAATTTTCCCATCTTTTTCAAAATTTCCATCTTTATTTTTCTTAAAACCTGCACCTACAAGCAAATCCTCGGCTTTTTTAGGATCATATTTGTAAATTTTAAAATTCTTAGAATTTGCCCAAGAACGCTCTAAAGGGTGATTGGCTACAAAAGCATAATCATGTAAAAGATTTTTTACTATACTTTCTTTATCAACTGCGTAATTTAAAGCTTGTCTTACTTTCAAATCTTTTAAAAATTCATTATCAAAATTAAACATTAAAGCCCGATAATCAGCCGATTTTTCACGTAAAATTCCAAAATTTTCATCATTTTTAAAAATATTTAGCAAAGAAACATCGATTAAAGCTGCGTCTATCTTGCCATTTTTAAGCTCAGCACTAGCTATAGAAGGATCAAAAATGTGTTTTATAATAAGTCTTGGAGTTTTTACCTTATCAAGATAAAAATGTTCATTGGCTTTAAATTCAACATATTCACCTTTTTTCCATTTTACAAATTTATAAGGACCTGTACCTATAGGATTTTGATTAAAAGAACTTGTGTTTAAATTCTCATTTTCAAGTAAATGCTTAGGAAGTATTCCTATGCTTAAAGCATCTAAAAATGCAGGATAAGGTTTAAAGAGTGTGATTTTTACATGAGAAGGATTTAAAATTTCCACACTTTTAATGTCTTCAAAATTGACATAAACAGAAGAATTGTTTTTAGGATTTTTAAAGGCTTCTATACTAAATTTCACATCATCAGCACTAAATTTGACTCCATCATGCCATAAAACATCATCTCTTAAAAAAATATCATAAACAAGCCCGTCTTTACTAACATCCCAAGACTTAGCCAAATCAGGTTTTAAACTCATATTTTCATCAAAACTCGTAAGCCCTGAAAATACAAGATTAATCACTGCATCATGATCCTCACTATAAGCAGGATTTATCCTTGCGATTTCATTTTCAACTGCTATAATAAGTGTATCTTTTGGAATTTTAGCCTCAAGATTGAAAAACAATAAAAATAGTAAAACAAACCATCTAAGCACTTGTAACTCCTCAAATTTAAAATTTTAAAGAATTATAAAATAAAAAATAAGAAGCCACAAGCTCTATGGGGGGATAATTTGCTTTAAATTATGGAGTTTTATTTATCAATTAAATTGCTTCACTGCATTCATCCAATAAATACGCTATATGCTGCCAAGATATACCCGTAGCATCGCTTAATCCTATCTCGCAAGTGCTTGATGTACTAAACCCGCGCTTAATATTTGTTTTGGCATAAAATTTTTTAAAGCCTTTTGTAGCACTAATATTTAATTGAGGCTTGAAAAAGCCCTTGTATCCAGCAAACCCACAACAATAGGTATCATTATCTATTAATACTTTTCCATTCGTACATAGCTTTGTAAGCTTAATTATATTTTCATTTAAACCAAGCTTTCTAGCAGCACACATGATATATAATCCTACATTCTCATTGATTTTATCAATGCGTAACTTGGGAGCAATAAATTTTAATAAATACTCGCTTAAATCATAAATTTCATACTTTGAATGATCACTAATTAACTTAGCACTACAAGCACTATGATCTAACACTATGGGTGAGTCTATATTGCTTAAAAAGTCATTGATTTTTTGTATATTTTTATCTTGAATATCTTGAAAATTCTCATAAGCCTTACCACAACATAAATCATTGGGTGCATAAATAATGCCTATATTTGCTTTTTTACACAAGCTTTCAAATACTTCTTGCAAACTTCTTTTATCATGCATTTTTTCATTTGGTTTAAAGCTTTTATTAAGACAGCTTGTAAAATAAACCACATTGCAAACTCTTTTATGACTTTTTAGCTCATAATCATTCACCTTAGGCAAATACGCCCTAGTTCTTGGTATAATGCTAAGAAAATTGCTTGCTTTTTCAAGCTTATTATCAAGACTTAAATTATCAAATTTATTTGCGATACTTAATGAAAATTTAGCAATTTTTAGAGTTTTTTCATGATTTTTATATGCTAGATTTCCTAAAATTTTAGATATAAATCCTATATTATTTTTTCTATATTTTAATGAAAAATCAGCAAAATTAATCCCCAAAGGACATGAAAAAGAGCACACCCCACAAGCAGCACAAGAGCTGTCTACTAAATGATTGTAATATTTTTTAATATCCTTTAATTTTGCTTTTGACTCATCATCATTTAAGCTTTCAAGGCGTTTAATCTCTCGTAAGATCGCAATTCTTTGTCTTGGAGTAATTGTATATTCATTTGATGGACAAAATCTTTCGCAAAATCCACATTCCATACAGGTATTTAATTTCTCATCAATCCAACTGACTTGTTTGATATTTTTCTTATAAATATCTTTATCATCGCTAATGATTACATCGGGATTAAATAAACTATCCTTATCAAAGATACTTTTGATTTTTTTATTGATCAAATAAGCTTGCTTACCCCACTCTACCTCCACAAAAGGTGCCACCATACGCCCTGTGCCGTGTTCAGCTTTTATACTTCCACCATAAGAAGCTACTATATTAGACATTTCTTTAACTAGATTTGAAAAATTATCAAATTCAAGCTTATTGTTTAAATCCGGTGTGATAATAAAATGGATATTGCCTGCTAATGCATGGCCAAAAATGATTCCATTATCACCAAAGCCATATTTATAAAACAATTCTTGAATGCTTTTAATTCCATCGGCTAAATCCTCGATATTAAAACACACATCTTCAGTAATTACCGTTGAACCTGCCTTTCTAAGACTAGCTGCTATAGGCAAGAGTGCTTTTCTAATCTTCCACCATAAATCATATTCGGCCTTATTCTTGCTAAAATATGACTTATAAGCCAGTTTGGAAATTTCTTTTATTTTATTTATATTTTCATCAAGCTTAAGCTCATTACTATGCTCACTTTGGATCAATACACAAGTATTACCCTCTTTAATATCAGCTAAAATATCTCTTAACTCATCATAATTTGATGCAGCTTTTAAACTTGCATAGTCCATTATTTCAGCAGAACTTACAAAATCAACTTTAGCAAATTCTTTTATAGTGTTTGCAGCATTATTGATATTATCAAAAAACAATAAAGCACAGGCCTTAAATTCCAAATCATCCAAAACAGCAAGCTTAACTTCGCTTACAAATCCCAAAGTTCCTTCAGAGCCAATAAGCAAGTGTGCTAAAATATCTATTTCATCATCATAATCAACAAAGGCATTAAGGCTATAACCTGTGGTGTTTTTGATTTTAAATTTTTTGATTATTAAATCTTTTAATTCTTTATTGGCATTAATCTCTTCTTTGATCTCTCTAAGTTCATTAATTAATTTTTTATTTTCATCTTTAAATCGAGCCACGCTTAAAGCATCGCTGGTATCAAGCATACTACCATTTGCCAAAATCACCCTAATACTTCTTAAGGTTTTATAGCTATTATCCTTAGTTCCACAGCACATTCCGCTTGAATTGTTATTTATAATCCCTCCAATTAAAGCTGAATTTATAGTAGCTGGATCAGGTCCTATTTTTTTCTTCAAAAAAGCAAGACTTTCATTAGCATGAATGCCTACTACACCGCATCCTAAAGTAATTTCGTTAGCGTCTTTGTTAATTTTTATTTTTTTAAAGGCAAATTTAATCACTACAAGTACTCCATCACAAGAGCTTTGTCCACTTAAACTTGTACCTGCTGCTCTAAATGTTATAGGAGTTTTATAAGTATTTGCTAATTGAATAATTTGCTTAATTTCATCTTCATTTTTAGCAATAATCACTATTTTTGGAATATAAAAATAACACGACGCATCAATGCCATAAGCATAGCATCTAGCATAATCATTAAAAATTCTATCCTTAAAAATATACTTAGCCTCATTATAAAAAGCTTTAAAATTTGCCATAGTCCCTCTTTTTAATTTATTATCAATTATATAATTTAATAATTTAAAGATAATTTTAAATTTATATTTTTGAGCATAATTTTAACACAAGTCAATTTTTTTCTCCTTTTTAAGATATAAAATATCTCTTTTACAACAAAAAAGGAGAAACTATGACAAAAGAACAAATTCAAATCATCAAAGATTGTGTGCCTATTTTGCAAAAAAATGGAGAGGATTTAACCAATGAGTTTTATAAAATAATGTTTAATGATTATCCTGAGGTAAAACCTATGTTTAATATGGAAAAACAAATTTCAGGAGAACAACCAAAAGCTTTAGCGATGGCGATTTTAATGGCAGCCAAAAATATAGAAAATTTGGAAAATATGAGAAGCTTTGTTGATAAAGTTGCCATAACTCATGTTAATTTAGGAGTTAAAGAAGAGCATTATCCTATAGTTGGAGCTTGCCTTTTAAAGGCTATTAAAAATCTTTTAAATCCTGATGAAGCCACTCTTAAAGCTTGGGAAGTTGCTTATGGAAAAATTGCTAAATTTTATATCGATATAGAAAAAAAGCTCTATGATAAATAATATAAGCCCATTTTGGGCTTTAATCAAATTTTTCTACTAAATTTTTAGCTAATTCCTTTATATTCTCACCCTTTAATTCGCTGATTTCACCATTTTGAGCCAAGAAAATTCTATCAGCACTATCAAAATATACATCATCATGTGTGATAGCAAAGATTGTTTTACCTTGCTCTTTTAGCAAAGGTAAAAGTTTTTTATAAAAAAATCTTCTAAAAACAGGATCTTGATCAGCCGCCCATTCATCAAGCACTAAAATATCCCTTTCTTCAAGCAAGGCTATAAGCATAGCTAAACGCTTTTTTTGCCCTGTAGAAAGTTTGGTTAAGGTCAGTTCATTATCTTTGACACTTGTTTTATTTTTAAGTTCTAAAAACTCCAACCAAAAAGCAATTTTTTCTTCGCTTGCAAAATTTTCTTTATTTAAGGTTTTAGTAAAAAGATGAAAATCGCTAAAAACAGCAGAAATAAGAGATCTATACTCATCTAAATTTTTATCATCTATAAGCGTATCATCAACATAAATTCCGCCTTTGCTTGGCTTAAAAAGTCCTGTCAAAAGCATACAAAAAGTGGATTTACCACTTCCATTTTTACCTATTAAAAATACCAATTCACCTTTTTTAAGTTCTATATTTACAGGATTTAAGTGAAAATTTTCTTCATAAGCAAATTGAGTATTTCTAAAAGAAATTTTTTTCCATTCGCTAATATAATGTGTTTTTTTAAAACCTTCTATATAATCATCTAATTCCAATTTTGCGATCTTATCCAAAGCAATTTTTGCCAAAAGCAAAGTAGGAAAAGATCCTATCATAGATACTAAAGGGGTTCGTAAAAACAAAATAGAAAGAGCTATAGTTGTAGCATCTGCAACACTTGCCCATTCAAATTTTAAAGCTAAGTAAAACTCTACACCCACTAAAGCCAAAAGAGTTACATTTGTCCAGTTGTTTGAGAGATTGTTAAAAAGATTGCCTAAAGTACTATTTTTCTTTTTCAATCTTGCATTATTTTCAAATTCATCTTCATAGTAAAGTTTGGCTCTATCACGATTGATCAAAAGTTCTTTATGTCCATCTAGTATATTTTGGTAATTATTTTGCAAAGCATCATCATTTTCCCTTGCCTTTCTAAAATACTGATATACTTTCATCATCAAAAAATTATTAGTAATAAAAATAACCATAATCCATACCACACACAAAGCAAAAATTTGTGGTGAAAGATAACATAAATAAACACTAGTGCATAAAATCAATATACTTGATTGTAAAAAATCAGGCAATCTTAAAAGCCCAAAAGATATATTTCTCACATCACTTCCTAAAGAAGCTAAAATTCTAGCCTTACCTACTTTAGCCACTCTTAACAAAGGGGTATCTAATATCTGCTTTACTACACGCCTTTGCATTTTAAAAATAAAATTTTGTCCAAAAATACTAAGTCCAAGTTCAACTATGGTAGAACTTATAAAAAATATCAAAAGCAAAACAATAAAATAAAAAATAGGAATGTTTTGTGCATTTTTAAGCAAATAATCATTGATAAAAACAAGAGTTAAAACTCCAACAGCACTTGTAATAAAAGAAAAAAGCAAAAAAGAAATCAACTTTAATTTATTTTGTTTAAGTAATTCCATAATAAAAGGCATTTATAAACTCCAAAATATAATTTTAATTATAACATTTTAAGAGTGATTATCAAAATTTTATTTTATCTTTTACTATAAAAACAGCACAAATAGCCAATAACGCTAAAAAAATCATATATATACTCATACCATATAAAAATGGATTTTCATTTTTACTCGCGAGTGTATTAAGCCAAAAAACGAGTTGCGGAGTAATACCGCCTGAAATTGCATAAGCAATATTATAAGAAAAAGAAATTCCTGAAAATCTTATTTTAGCTCTAAAAACTTCACTCATTAAAATAGGTGCAAACACATTAATTCCACCTAAAAAACAAACAATCGAATACAAAATACACACCAAAACCAAATTTTTAAGCTCATATAAAGCATAAAAATATAAAAAAGAAAAAAATACAAAAGTTAAAGAAAAGAAAATGCAAATTTTAAATAAACCAAATTTATCTACAAGATAACCCATAAAAGCCCCGCCTAAAGCTATTCCCAAAATTCCTAATATCTGTAAATAACTTCCTTCAACCCCACTTAAATTTAAAATACTAGGCATAAATTTAGGCATTAATAAAACAAGCACAATAACACAACCTGTTAAAACCCAAGTCATCATCATTGATGAAAATAATTTTTTTACAATATCCTTTTCTTTAAATAAATCTTTAAGCGGAAAAGAACTAAGCGATGATTCTTTTTTCATTTGTTTAAAAACAGGAGTTTCTTGCAAAAATCTACGCAAATAAATAGAAATAATCCCAAAAATTCCACCTACAAAAAAAGCAATACGCCATGCATAAGTAGCAATTTCTTCTATACTAAAAAAAGCATTAATGATTAAAAATACTATACTTCCCAACAAAATTCCTAAAGCCATAGCTGAATTTAAACAGCTTAAAAAGAAAGCTTTTTGTTTTTCTTGACAATGTTCTCTTACAAAAACCCAAGCTCCAGGCAATTCTCCACCTATAGCTATGCCTTGAAAAATTCTTATAAGTATCAATAAAACAGGAGCTAAAAACCCAAGAGTTTCATAACCTGGAATAAAAGCTAAGACAAAGGTGGGAAGAACCATTAGTAAAATACTTAGCATAAACATATTTTTACGCCCAAATTTATCTCCAAAATGTGCCATAACTATACCACCTAAAGGACGTGCTAAATATCCAGCTGCAAATGCTCCATAAGTATTTAATAAAGCCCAAAATTCACCCATATCTTTAGGAAAAAATACATTGGCTATATATTCAGCAAAAAAGACAAAAATAATAAAATCATAAAATTCTAAAGTTCCTCCTAGTGAAGAAAGTCCTAAGATCTTAATTTCCTTTGTTCCAAATTTTGATTTTCTCATTGATTAATTACCTTAAAGAATTTTAAAAATAACCATTATACTACAAATATTTATAAAGAAAACAATCATTTTCAATTTAATTTAACCCACTTTGATGATAAAAATCATAAAACATAGCTTAAGTAAAAATTTTTAATAATTTTTCAAAAACGACACAAGCTGTCATATAAATACTTTATACTTTTTTGAAATTAAAACTAAGGAGGAAATACATACTCAAAATTTAAAAGCTTTAAATGCTTTTTATAAGATAAGAAAAATTGTATTTCTATCTAGAGTAAAATATTATCATAGGAATTTTGCGACTTATCATTAACACAGTTTTGTTGACTTATAAAATAGGTTTTGTTTAGATTTGTATTTTAGGGGGCAATTTTAGATTTAAACGAGAGTTATCATATAGTAGCACTTATATACTTTTTATAGTGCTTAATTTATTATTGATTTATAAATTATAAGGAGAAAAAATGAAGAAATTAGCTTTTTTAAGCCAGAAATTTTGCACTATGTTATTAAGTTTTATTTTATCTTAACTAAAGTTCTAAATAATATGAAGCAAAGGAGCTTTAATGCTAGAAAATTTAAAAGAAATTTATGAAGAATTTGAGCTTTTAATTGCTCAATTTTCAAGCTATTTTAATGATGAAGAATTTTTAAATTTTAAAAAGGATTTTGATGTAAAAAATGTTTTAAATTATCATGATTTTGAAGAATTTACCCTAGAAGAAACAGACAAAGAAAGGCTTAAAGATATACAAGGTTGCTTGCTAGCTTATATCAATTTTTGTAGTAGTAAAGATATAGAAGAACAGATGGCAGAAGTGATTTCTAAAATTTTTATGCCTATGTTTCTTATTTCTAGATTATATTTTATATTAAAAGAAGAGAAGCTAGATATACAAATTCGCAAAATACTTAAAGAAAAAAATAAGTTGACAAAGGAAAAATCTTTATGGGTTTCCAAAGTCCTACCTTTTTAATAATTCTTAATAAAAACTTAAGATATATTGATTTTTAGTAAACAAAATATTATAATTTATAAAAATTTTAAGGAGAGAAAATGGAAAATGATATCATCAAAAAATTTATAAATACAGATTATAAGCTTTTAGAAAAAGAACTAGAAGAATTATCCAAAAAAGATAAGCTAAGACTTGAAATTGATCAAGGACTAGATGAAGCCCTGAAAGATCTTGAGATAATAAGTGCCAAAATGCCACAAGAACAAACACAAAAGCTTTTTGATCAATGTACCAATAATGCAATGGATGCAATTATGGGACATTTTGGATTTGCGGCGGTGATTTTAGATGCTAAAGATGGAGGAAATGTTAATACCACTCACAATGTCAGAAAAGGTATCTATGCTAGCGAAAAAGAAAGACAAAGATACGCTAATCGTGGTGAGTATGATTCAGATTACTATCACAAAGACAGCGATTACATAAAAATCAATAAAGAACAAAGCCAGCTAAAAAAACAAGGGAAATTAGAAGATTATATGACAGGTAAAAAAATCGAAGCAAATGCAGACACTGATTTAGATCATATAGTTGCTGCAAAAACAATACATGATGATCCTGCTAGAGTTTTAGCTGAAATGGATGGTGCAAAATTAGCTAACACAGAAAGCAATCTAAAAATGACAGATAGTTCATTAAATCGTTCTAAAAAGGATAAAAGCGCTGAAGAATTTCTAGCAAAAAGAGATGAAAGATTAAAAATTCTAGAAGAACAAGAAAAAAAGGGAATCTTAACCCCAAGTCAACAAAAAGAAAAGGAGAAATTGTTAAAACAAAAAGAAATTCAAGATGAAAAATTTAAAGAACAGTATAAACAAAATGAAAAAGAAATTAATAGAGAAGTTGACAAAAAATACTATACAAGTTCTAAGCCTTATAAGGAGGCTTTAATTACAGGTGCTCAAGATGCTGCTAAAATGGCTGCTTATTCAGCTTTAGGTATTGTTTTAAAAGATTTTATTAAAGCTATTATTATTGAGCTTAAAGTTACTTTTAAAGAATTTGGTAATGAAAGCCTAAAAGAAATTTTAATGCGTTTTAAATATAGAATTTGTAAGGTTTGGGAAGAATTAAAAATTAAATGGAAAGATATTTTGAAAGGTTCTTTTGAGAGAGCTTTACAAACATTTTTTTCAAATTTAGTAGTATTTATTATTAATATTTTTGCTACTGCTCTAAAAAGTATCGTGCAAATTGTTAGAGCTGGTTTTACATCTTTATGGCAAGCAATGAAAATAATAACAAATCCCCCAAAAGATATGCCAAATGAGGATATTTATTATGAAGCTTCAAAAATTATGATTACAGGTTTAATAAGTGCTGTAACAATGCTTGGAAGCGAAAGTATTAAAAATTTTCTTTTGATTATTCCGGTTTTTAATGCTTTATTATTTTTTCCTATTCCATTTACAGAGCAAACTATAGGAGATGCACTTTCTTTGTGTATTACTTCAGCTTGTGGAGCGATACTTAGCACTATTGCGATTTTTTATATGGATAAATGGAGAAATGATTCTAAAATAGGTAGACTTCAAATTCAGCTTGTAGCACAAAATGGCGTGATAATGCATTACAAAATTGCACAAACTTGGTTTGTTTTGGGTGATGCGTATAACTTATTTGAGCAAGTAGTGGAACGAGGAAATAAAAATTTAACAATGCTTAAAAATAACATTAATCAAGCTAAAAATACATTAAAACAAGTAGAAAAAGAGAGGCAAGAAATAATGTCAGAATGTATTAATCAACTTAGAAATTTAAGAGGGGAATAAATAATGGATAATAAAAAATTAGTAATTAATCCAAAGAAAATTTTACAGAATTTAAAAGATATTGAAGAAGTTCAAGGACAAATTAAAAATTGCACACCTGAAGAATTAAAAATTTTAGCCAAAGAACAAGCTAAACAAATTGATGTAAAAATTCAGGAAGTTTCAAGAAAAATAGTAGAGGCTAAAAAGTTAGCTCATGAAACAAAAAATATAAAAAATTCATTTCTTGAAACTCTAAATCCATTTGCTAAAAGTGAAGCAGATAAGAAATTTGAAGCATTGTCTACAGCTGATATAGCTAATTCTGAGGCTATAGGAGCTCAAAACGAACTTATACAAGAAACTATTAAGCTTATTTGTTGTGATATGTTTTTTGCAAATTTAATGATAGAAGAAATGTCATTGATAATTGCAGAACAAAATAACACTCATAGGAGTTTTGCATCTAATCTTTCAGATGACACTAAACAAACAACAAAGGAACTTACACAAACAATTATATATCAAGCACAACAACGCATTGTTGAAATGCAAAAAACTAAACAAGAAATACAAGAAACCAAAGAAGATATCAAGGATATGGAAGATGATATAAAAAAGCTTGAAGAAGGATTAAATAAAAAGCGACAGGTTGATGATGAACAACACAGATTAATAGAGATGCATTATCAAGAATTTATTAATTTCAAAATACAAATGGAAAATATAAAAGAGAAAGAAAATAAAATTAGTGATTTAGAATTTAAAATTAGTAAGAAAAATGCAATTATTTCTATTTTGTTTTCAAGTTTGGCTTTAATTGTTAGCATTGTTACAATAATTTTGCAATTTATTAAATAACTAAGGAGTTTTTGTAGGATTTTTGGATAATTAAAGAAAAAAGAACTTGAAGCTTCAGAAGCGGTAAAAAAGACAACTTCTGCAACAGAGGTTGTTATGGATACAGCTTAAAAATTAAATATACAACTAATTGGCATGCAGGAGAATTCAAAATGAAGAGGATAAGCCTAAAGGCTTTTTTCAAAAGTTTATCATGATTGTGGAAAATATATCACAAAAACTAAACATTTTTCAACTAAACATTATGATTTGTAGAACCCTAGTAGGTGTCGTGGATATAGGGTGTATGAACTATGTCAACATAAACAATATGATGATTTTTATAATTTATGAAAAAACGGATAAAATGGAAAAATGCACTTTATATGGACATGAGAGAATTAATAAATAAAAACATGAATGGACATGACTAAAGAGAATAAAATTACTTTTAAAATTTGTAGAGATGGTCAATCTAGAGTAAGGATAGAATAATTTATAGCTACAATAAACTTGCAATGTGTTTAGCTCATATTTTATGCACTTCAATGATGAGGAAAGATTTAATCTAGAAGAATTAGCAAATGAATTTAATGTAGATATTAGAACCATACAAAGAGATTTAAACCAAAGTCTTTTCTTTTTTACCTATACAAAAAGAAAATGGAAAGTATTTTTTAGAGTCTTTTGCACTCAGTAAGCTTAATTTTAAAGATATACAAAATTTTGCTATGTTAAGCGAGATTCAAGAGCTTTATCCAAAACTACATAAAGATTTTTTGCTAAACCCTAAAATAAATAGCATTTTTATGATAAAAAACAATGGCTTTGAAAAAGTTGATTATGAAAATTTTGAAATCATCAGTATTGCAATTGTAAAACACAATATTTTAAGTTTTGATTACAAAAGACAAAAATAATAAAATTAAAGTTCCTCCTAGTGAAGAAAGTCCTAAGATCTTAATTTCCTTTGTTCCAAATTTTGATTTTCTCATTGATTAATTACCTTAAATTTTAAAAACATTGTTTTTATTATACTATAATCATTTCCAAAATATTATCTAAAAAATTTAAGGATAAATATGTTTAATTTTATAACCACCCTTTTTAAAAACCAATCTTTATTTTTTAGAAGAAAAAACCACAAGCAAAAGTTCAAATCAAACCCATATAATCTCGCTTAAACAATCTGATGATGAATTTTTAAATTTATTATTTTCTTTTTTAGTGCCACAAAGCGATGAAGATAAAAATTTTATAGAAAAAACTCGCACAAAAATCAAAAGAAATGAGCATAATATTGCTCTGATAAAAAATCCAAATTTTAATGCTTTAATAGACACAGGGTTTTTAGATACTATTGATACATTAAAAGAAAAATTGCATATCCACAAAACCGATTTAAAGATATCACTCTATTATCTTAACACACGCGCATCCTGATCATATAGGAGCTTTAATGAGCGAAGAAAATCTTTTTCCAAAAGCTCAAATTTTAATCGATAAAAAAGAATATGATTTTTGGATCAAAAGCGATAGACAAGAAATTAAAAACACCTTGCTTAAACTTAAAAATATAGAATTTATTAACCACTCTAAAGATTTGATCTTTCAAAATTCAGGCATTAAAGCCATACCTGCTTACGGGCATACCCCAGGTCAAAATGCTATCATAATTGATGATAAAATAGTCTTTTGGGGAGATTTACTTCATCTTTATGATATACAAATCCCAAAACCTAAAATCGCTATAAAATTTGATATAAATCAAAATGAGGCTATACAAACAATGGAAAAACTACTTAAAGAATTTAAAGAAAGAAAACTCAAAGTTATAGGGACTCATGCATCTTTTATCGAACCTGAATTTTTAGATTAATTACTTAAAAATTACTAAAAATTAAGTAAAAATTTTAATAATTTTTGCTAAAATTATAGCCTTTTTATTTCATGAAAGGAGAAAATTTTGGCAAAAGATGATGTAATTGAAATTGATGGCACCGTACTTGAAGCATTGCCTAATGCAAATTTCAAGGTTGAACTTGACAACAAACATGTAATTTTATGTCATATTGCAGGAAAAATGCGTATGCATTATATAAGAATAATGCCAGGTGATAAAGTAAAAGTAGAACTTACACCTTATAGCCTTGATAAAGGGCGTATAACTTTTAGATATAAATAATCTAAGTTATTTAAAAGCTAATTTTAGATAAAATTAGAGTTTTTGCGACAAATTACATCGAACTATATGAAGAAGTATTTTTAAAATCCACCACTTATTTTGAAAATAGTTGGTTATTCATAAAACCTGATGTAGTCGTAAATCAAGTGGAATTCATTCAAGGAGACGCTCATGAAAGTGAGACCATCGGTTAAAAAGATGTGCGACAAGTGCAAAGTAGTTCGCCGTAAAGGCGTGGTTCGCATTATTTGCGAAAATCCAAAACATAAACAAAGACAAGGATAAACATGGCTCGTATTGCAGGTGTGGATTTACCAAAGAAAAAAAGAATTGAGTATGGACTAACCTATATTTATGGTATAGGACTTTTCACTTCAAGAAAAATTCTAGATAAAGTAGGAATTTCTTATGATAAAAGAGTTCATGAGTTAAGTGAAGATGAAGCAGCAGCTATCCGTAAAGAAATTCAAGAAAACTATATGGTTGAAGGGGACTTGAGAAAACAAGTTGCTATGGATATTAAAGCACTTATGGATTTAGGAAGCTTTAGAGGCTTAAGACACAGAAAAGGCTTACCAGTTCGCGGACAAAAAACAAAAACAAACGCAAGAACTAGAAAAGGTAAGAGAAAAACTGTTGGTGCAAAATCATAAGGATAAATCATGGCAAAAAGAAAAATCGTAAAGAAAAAAGTAGTTAAAAAAAATATAGCAAAAGGTATTGTTTATATCAGTGCGACTTTTAACAATACTATGGTTACAGTGACTGATGAAATGGGAAATGCTATCGCTTGGAGTAGTGCAGGTGGTTTAGGATTTAAAGGTTCTAAAAAATCAACTCCTTATGCAGCACAACAAGCAGTAGAAGACGCTTTAAATAAAGCAAAAGAACACGGAATTAAAGAAGTAGGCATTAAAGTACAAGGACCAGGAAGCGGTAGAGAAACTGCTGTTAAGAGTGTAGGTGCTATGGAAGGAATCAAAGTAACTTTCTTAAAAGATATCACTCCATTAGCTCACAATGGTTGCAGACCGCCTAAGCGTCGTCGTGTCTAAGATATAAGAAAAATTTAGGAGAATATTATGGCAAGATATAGAGGACCAGTAGAAAAATTAGAAAGACGCTTTGGTGTTAGCTTAGCATTAAAAGGAGAAAGAAGACTAGCTGGCAAAAGTGCACTAGACAAACGCCCTTATGCGCCAGGACAACACGGAGCAAGAAAAGGTAAAATTAGTGAGTATGGACTTCAATTAAGAGAAAAACAAAAAGCTAAATTTATGTATGGAGTAAGCGAAAAGCAATTCCGTCGTTTATTTGCTGAAGCAGCAAGAAGAGAAGGAAATACAGGGGTATTACTTATCCAACTTTTAGAACAAAGATTAGACAATGTGGTATATAGAATGGGTTTTGCTACAACACGTCGTTTTGCAAGACAACTTGTAACACATGGACATATTTTAGTAAATGGTAAAAGAGTGGATATTCCTAGCTTTAGAGTAGAAGCAGGTGCTAAAATCGAAATCATCGAAAAAAGCAAAAACAATCCTCAAATAACAAGAGCTATCGAACTTACAGCACAAACTGGAATCGTTGCTTGGGTTGATGTTGAAAAAGATAAGAGATTTGGAATTTTCACAAGAAAACCTGAAAGAGAAGAAGTTGTCATTCCGGTTGAGGAAAGATTTATCGTTGAGCTTTACTCTAAGTAATAGGGGCTAAATATGAGAAATATTACAACATCTGCTTATACGCCAACAGAATTTACAATAGAAAACATTAGTGATACTGTGGCTAAAATCAGTGCTTGGCCTTTTGAGATCGGCTATGGAATCACCCTAGCCCATCCTTTACGCCGTTTGCTTTACACTAGCACCATAGGATATGCTCCAACTGCGATCCATATTGATGGCGTAGCTCATGAATTTGATAGCATGCGTGGTATGCTTGAAGATGTAGCACTTTTTATCATTAATCTAAAAAAACTACGCTTTAAAATTAAAGGCGAATCAAATAAAGAAATAGTAGAATTTAGCTTTAAAGGCTCAAAAGAAATTTACGGCAAAGATCTAAATAATGATCAAGTAGAAGTAGTAAACAAAGACGCCTATCTAGCAACTATCAACGAAGATGCTGAACTCAAATTCACATTGATCGTTGAAAAAGGTATTGGCTATATACCAAGCGAAGAAATTAAAGAGCTTATAAATGATCCTAAATTTATAGCTTTAGATGCTTTCTTTACACCTGTAAGAGAAGCAACCTATGATATTGAAAAAGTTTTATTTGAAGATAATCCTGATTATGAAAAAGTGGTTTTAACCGTAACAACTGATGGACAAATCACTCCAAATGAAGCTTTTCAAAATGCTCTAGAAGCTATGTATAAACAATTATCAGTATTTGATAAAATCACCAATGTTAGAAGCGTAATTAAAAATCAAGCAACAAGCAATGAACTAGAAAATACTAAATTATTGCAAAACATTACAGATTTAAATTTAAGTGCTAGAAGTTATAATTGTCTTGAAAAAGCAGGAGTAGTTTACATAGGCGAGCTTGCTTTGATGAGTGTAAGTGAACTTGCAGGGCTTAAAAATTTAGGTAAAAAATCTCTTGATGAAATTAAAAACATCATGGAAAGCATAGGTTTTCCTGTGGGAACTTCTAAGCTTAGCGATAATAAAGAAATACTTAAAAATAAAATCGCAGAATTAAAAGCACAAAACGAAGGATAAAGAATGAGACATAAACATGGATATAGAAAACTTGGCAGAACTTCATCTCATCGTGCTGCCTTATTAAAAAATTTAACTATAGCTTTAGTAAATAGCGGAAAAATCGAAACTACTCTACCAAAAGCTAAAGAATTAAGAGGTTATGTAGAAAGATTGATTACTAGAGCAAGACTTGGAGATTTTAACGCTCATAGAGCAGTTTTTGCTTCATTACAAGATAAAAACGCTACTAATAAATTAGTGACTGAAATTGCTCCAAAATTCAAAGATCGCAATGGTGGATATACAAGAATCATCAAAACAAGAATTCGCCGTGGTGATGCTGCTGAAATGGCTTTCATCGAATTTGTAGCTTAATCAAATCCTAGCTTTTGCTAGGATTAATACTTCAATTAAATACCTTAAAAATAAAAAGTTTTAAATAATTATTTTAAATAAAATTAAATTTATTTATTTTCTAAAACCCTTGCTAAAAATTCAACTACTTATGCTAATATAAGTTTTTAATTTTTAATTTCAAGGATATGTTATGCAAGAAAACACTCGTTTACGCATTGCAATACAAAAATCAGGTAGACTTTCAAAAGAATCCATAGAGCTTCTTTCAGAATGTGGTGTTAAAATGCATATCCATGAACAAAGTTTGATCGCTTTTTCTACAAATTTACCCATAGATATTTTACGCGTTAGAGATGATGATATCCCTGGGCTTATTTTTGATGGGGTTGTAGATTTAGGCATTATAGGGGAAAATGTTTTAGAAGAAAATGAACTTGAACGCCAGTCTTTAGGAGAAAATCCAAGTTATAAGCTTTTAAAAAAGCTAGATTTTGGCTTTTGTCGTCTTTCTCTTGCCTTACCTCAAGAAAATAAATTTCAAAATTTGAAAGATTTTGAAGGCTTAAGGATAGCTACTTCTTATCCACAACTTTTAAAGCGTTTTATGAAAGAAAATGGGATTAATTATAAAAATTGTATGCTTACAGGTTCTGTTGAAGTAGCCCCTAGGGCAAATTTAGCCGATGCAATTTGCGATCTTGTTTCAAGCGGGGCAACTTTACAAGCAAATAATCTTAAAGAAGTGAAAGTCATTTATGAATCTCGTGCTTGTTTGATTCAAAAAGAAAATGCTTTAAGTAAAGAAAAACAAGCCTTAGTGGATAAAATTATGTTGCGTGTAGCAGGAGTAATGCAAGCAAGAGAATCTAAATACATTATGCTTCATGCTCCAAAAGAAAAGCTTGATAAAATTCAAGCCCTGCTTCCAGGAGTTGAAAGACCGACTATCTTACCTTTAGCACACGATGAAAAAAATGTAGCTTTACATATGGTAAGTAAAGAAAATCTTTTTTGGGAAACCATGGAGGCTTTAAAAGAAGAAGGTGCAAGTTCGATTTTAGTTCTGCCTATAGAAAAAATGTTAAAGTGAGTAAAAAATGCAAATTTTAGTATATGATAATTTAGATGAAAAACAAAAAGAAGAAGCGTTAAAACGCCCTGCTATAAGCGCGAAAGATGAAATTTCAAAAATAGTAAGTTCTATCATTAAAGAAGTGCAAGAAAAAGGTGATGAAGCTTTGATAGAACAAGCTTTAAAATTTGATAAGGCTGAAATTTCTAATATTAAAATCACTCAAGAAGAAATTGCTCAAGCAAGCAATCGTTTAGATAAAGATTTACAAGATGCTATTTTAGTAGCTTATGAAAATATCAAAAAATTCCACGAAGCCCAAATCCCGCATGAAATCACTCTTGAAACTACAAAAGGCGTTAAATGTGAGGTTTTAACACGCCCTATAGAAAAAGTAGGACTTTACATACCAGGAGGTTTAGCACCTTTGTTTTCAACGGCTTTAATGCTAGCTATCCCTGCAAAAATTGCAGGTTGTGAAAAAATCGTTTTAGCAAGTCCTGCAAAAATCAATGATGCTGTGCTTTTTTGTGCTAAGCTTTGCGGCGTGGATGAAATTTATCAAATGGGTGGTGCAGGAGCCATAGCAGCTTTGGCTTACGGTACGCAAAGTGTTTTAAAGGTGGATAAAATTTTTGGCCCAGGAAATGCCTTTGTAACCGAAGCAAAACGCCAAGTAAGTAGCGATATAAACGGAGTAGCTATTGATATGCAAGCAGGACCTAGTGAAGTTTTAGTAATAGCTGATGATTTGGCTAATGAAAAATTTGTAGCTAGTGATTTGCTTTCACAAGCTGAACATGGTGCAGATTCTCAAGTAATTTTGGTGTGTTTAAGTCAAGATTTTGCTAAAAAAGCAAGTGATGAAGTCCAAAGTCAATTAGAACTTTTGCCTCGCAAAGAACTTGCAAGCAAAAGCATTGCCAATTCACGCATTATCATAGCTAAAGATTTAAATCAAGCCTTAGAAATTTCGAATCTTTACGCCCCTGAACATTTGATCATACAAACTCAAAATCCACGAGAACTTTTAAAAGGTGTAAAACACGCAGGATCAGTATTTTTAGGAGCTTATTCCCCAGAGTCTATGGGTGATTATGCAAGTGGGACAAATCATGTTTTACCTACTTATGGACTTACTAAAACGCATTCTAGTTTAGGTTTGGCAGATTTTAGTAAAAGAATGACCGTTCAAGAGTTAAGTAAAGAAGGTTTTTTAGCTTTAGGTAAAAGTGTTGAAATTTTAGCACAAAATGAGCATTTAGACGCGCACAAAAATGCAGTAACTTTTCGTTTAGAGAGCTTAAAATGAGTCAAAAAATCCTTTTTATAGATAGAGATGGCACTTTAATAGAGGAGCCAAAAAGCGATTTTCAAATCGATACTCTTGAAAAATTGCGTTTTGAAAAAGATGCTATTCCCACTCTTTTAAAACTAAAAAATTTTGGATTTAAATTTGTCATGGTAAGCAATCAAGATGGTCTTGGAACGCCAAGTTTTCCAAAGGAAAATTTTGAAATCGCTCATGAAAAAATGCTTGATATTTTAAAAAGTTGCGGTATAGAATTTCAAGATATTTTTATTTGTCCGCATTTTGAAAATGAAAATTGTGCTTGTAGAAAACCTAAAACTGCTATGTTAGAAGAGTATATCAAACACGAACTTTACGATAAAGAACAAAGTTTTGTTATCGGAGATCGTGAGAGTGATATGATCTTAGCTTCAAATTTAGGTGTGCGTGGTTTAAGATATGGCGAACTTTCTTGGAAAGAAATAGAAAATGAAATTTTAAGTTCTTTTAGAAGTGCGAGTTATCAAAGAACTACTAAAGAAACAGATATAAAAGTGAAAGTGTGCTTAAATGGGGGCAAGGTTAGCATTAAAACAGGCATTGATTTTTTTGATCACATGTTAGAGCAAATCGCTGTACATGGAGGTATAGGGCTTGAAATTTCTTGTAAAGGGGATTTAGAAATCGATGAGCATCATAGTGTTGAAGATGTAGCCTTAGCACTTGGAGCTTGTATCAAAAAAGCTTTAGGGGATAAAATCGGCATTGCAAGATATGGTTTTGCTTTACCTATGGATGAGTGTTTGGCAAGTTGTGCGATGGATTTTTGCAATCGTCCCCATTTAGTCTATAAAGCCAAATTTAAAAAATCTCATTTAGGGGCTTTAAGCACGGAAATGATCGAGCACTTTTTTTATTCTTTAAGCTATGCTATGGGCGTGAGTTTGCATTTAAAAGTTAAAGGCAAAAACGATCATCATAAAGCTGAAGGGCTTTTTAAAGCCTTTGCTAAAGCTTTGAAAATGGCAGTAAAAATAGAAAGTGAAAATTTAGCCAGCTCTAAAGGAGTGATATGACTTATCAAAATTTTAAAAATAAACTTGATACAAAAATTTTTGGCGAAGATTTAAATTATGAAATTCTACTTACAGTGCTAAATAACCCTAAACGCTATATAGGATTATTTAGGATTACAAATGCTAAAACAAAACTAATACAAAATATAACTCAAAGTTGTGAAATTAAATTTGGTGATTTTATAGAAGAGATTTTAAGTGAATATATTATTGAAATGGGATATAAAGCATTAGATAAAAATATAGGATTTGATGAAGAAAATAATAAACTTAATGCCGATCAAGTTTTCAATGATGAACATAATATTTACCTTATTGAACAAAAAATTAGAGATGATCATGATAGTACAAAAAAACGAGGACAATATGCAAATTTAATTAAAAAAATCAAAGCTTTAAAACAAAAATTCTCAAATTATCGCATTATTGCTTGTATGTGGTTTAGTGATGATAGTTTAAAGAAAAATAAAAAATTTTATGAAGAACAAATTAACAACAATACAGATGAAAAAGTTGACATTTTTATTTTCTATGGAAAAGAATTGTTTGAAAATCTTTTTCAAAGAATAGATATTTACAATGAACTTATTTCACATCTTAAGAAAAACAAACAAAAAAGAAGTAAGGATATTTTAAATGTTCCAGATTTTGATATAAGCGAAGAAATAAAAAATGCACTTTTAAAAACTAAGAAAAATTACCCAAAAATTAATACAAAAGCTACTTTCCGACAAAGAAGAATTTGTAGAACTTAGAAAAGAACTTTTTCCAACAGGTAAAAATTTAAAAGGTTTATAATAATGCAAAAAGATATTATTTTTCAAGGTAATTGTTTAGAAATTTTAAAAACCATTCCGGATAAAAGCATTGATTTGATTTTTGCAGATCCACCTTATTTTATGCAAACACAAGGTGAAGTTTTTAGCGGTGTAAATGATGATTGGGATAAATTTGAATCTTTAAAAGCCTATGATGATTTTTGTAAAATTTGGCTTAGCGAATGTAGACGAATTTTAAAAGACGATGCAAGTATTTGGGTTATAGGATCTTTTCAAAATATTTTTAGACTAGGATATATAATGCAAGATTTGGGCTTTTGGATTCTAAATGATATTATTTGGAACAAACCAAATCCTGTTCCAAATTTTAAAGGGACAAGATTTTGCAATTCCCATGAAACTCTTATTTGGTGTTCTAAACATAAAAATTCAAAATATACTTTTAATTATAAAACTATGAAATTTTTAAATAATAACAAAAAAGAAAAGTCAGTTTGGAATATAGGAATCTGCATAGGGAATGAAAGATTAAAAGGAATAGATGGTAAAAAAATTCACTCTACTCAAAAACCTGAAATTTTGCTTGAAAAAATAATCTTATCAAGTACAAAAAAAGGGGATTTAATTTTAGATCCTTTTTTTGGCACAGGAACTACAGGAGCTATTGCTAAAAAATTGGGGAGATATTATATAGGTATAGAGCAAGAGAAATTCTATGTTAAAATAGCAGAATCTCGAATTAGACAAATAAATATAATTGACAATGAAATTACCAGAAACGAACTCGAAACAAAACCCCCAAAAGTAAGCTTAGAAGAGCTTTTGAATGCTGGATTTTTAAGTGAAAATGAAAAATTCTATGATAAAAATAAAAATTATATTTGTTATTTAGTTAATGGTAATAAAGTAAGCGATGAGAACGAAATTTTAAGCATACATAAAATGGCAGCAAAATATTTAAACAAAGAAAATCATAATGGCTGGAGTTATTTTTATATTTTTAAGAATGAAAATTTTATAAGTATCGATTCTTTAAGATATGAGTATAAAAATTTTATAAATCTTGAAGGAGTGATATGAAAATCATCATCATCGATACAGCCTGTGCGAATTTGGCATCTTTGAAATTTTGTTTAGATAGATTAGGTTTTAATGCAACTATCAGTAGGGATTTAAAAGAACTTGAAAGTGCGGATAAGCTTTTTTTACCTGGAGTGGGTACCGCAAAAGAAGCAATGAAAAATTTAGAACAATTTAATCTTATTGATTTTATTCAAAATACCAAAAAACCTTTGCTTGGTATTTGTTTAGGTATGCAAATTTTAGGAAATTTTTCTGAAGAATTAAATCAAGAAACCTTAAAACTCATAGATTTTACAACTCAAAAATTTAAAGCTAAAGAAGGCTTTACTTTTCCACATATGGGATGGAATCAAGTTCATAGCTCTCATGCTTTGTTTAAAGGCTTAGAAGGGGCTTATTTTTATTTTGTGCATAGTTATTGTGTAGGACTTGGGGAATACACTATAGCAGATTGTGAGTATTCGCAAAAATTTAGCGCAAGCGTAATGAAAGATAATTTTTACGGGGTGCAATTTCACCCTGAAAGAAGCAGTGAAGCGGGGGAAATTTTAATTTCAAATTTTATTAAGGATATAGGATGACTCAAATCATACCCGCACTTGATCTTATAGATGGCGAAGTGGTGCGTCTTGTAAAAGGGGATTACGAACAAAAAAAAGTATATAAATACAATCCCTTAAAGAAATTCAAAGAATACGAAAAAGCAGGAGCGAAAGAACTTCATCTTGTAGATCTTACAGGTGCAAAAGATCCTAGCAAAAGACAACTTGCTTTGATAGAAAAATTAGCTAAAGAAGTCAGTGTCAATTTACAAGTAGGTGGAGGCATACGCTCTAAAGAAGAAGTTAAAGCTTTGCTTGATTGTGGAGTAAAAAGAGTAGTTATAGGATCTATGGCGATTAAAGATGCGACTTTATGTCTTGAAATTTTAAAAGAATTTGGCAATGAAGCTATAGTTTTAGCCTTAGATACGATTTTAAAAGAAGATTATGTTGTGGCTGTAAATGCTTGGCAAGAAGCAAGCGATAAAAAGCTTATGGAAGTTTTAGATTTTTATAGCAATAAAGGCTTAAAACACATACTTTGCACAGATATTTCAAAAGATGGCACCATGCAAGGAGTAAATGTAAGACTTTACAAACTTATCCATGAAATTTTTCCTCATATTTGCATTCAGGCAAGTGGTGGAGTAGCGAGCTTAAAAGACCTTGAAAACTTAAAAGGAATTTGTAGTGGGGTTATCGTAGGAAAAGCTTTATTAGACGGAGTTTTTAGTGTAGAAGAAGGGATAAGATGTCTAGTAAATTAAGCTACAAAGAACTTGCTTTAGAAATTTTAAAACAAAGCGATAAGCCTTTAAATGCTAATGAAATTTGGCAAAAAGCTCTTGAAAAAGGCTTAGATAAAAAGCTTTCTAGTATAGGGCAAACTCCAATTGCTACTTTAGGAGCTAGGATATATGTGGATATAAAAGAATTACAACACAATTCTTTATTTATTAAAGCTTCCCAAAAACCCAGAACTTTTTGGTTAAAAGAAAGAGAAAATGAACTTTTAAAGCTTGATGATAAAAATGAAATTACCAATGAAAAACAAGAAAAAAATAAATTTCATGAAAGAGATTTACACCCCTTGCTTGTAAAATTTTTATATGAAAATTTAGATTTTAATTTAAATTGCAAAACAATTTACCACGAACAAAGCAAAAAGGGTAAGGGCGGGGAAGATAAGTGGAATTATCCTGATATTGTAGGGGTTTATTTTCCTTACGATGATTATGAAAAAGAAACCATAACACTTTTAGAAAATATCAAACAAAATAGCTATAAACTTTTTTCTTTTGAACTTAAAATTGCTTTAAATTTTTCAAATTTAAAAGAATGCTATTTTCAAGCTGTAAGCAATTCTAGCTGGGCAAATGAGGGCTATTTGGTTGTTTTACAAGAAATTGATAGCGAAGTTTTAAGTGAGTTAAGACGCTTAAATCAAAGTTTTGGCATAGGAGTGATAAAACTTGAAAAAGATATTTCAAATTCTCAAATTTTAATTAGTGCAAAAGAAAAAGAACTTGATATTCAAACACTAAATATGCTGATTAATAAAAATCCAAATTTTAAAGAATTTATTGATGATATAAATAAACAAATTAAAGTGGGCAAAGAAGCAAAAATTCAAGCTAATTTTGATGAAATTAAAAGCGATGAAGAAATGGAAAAATATCTTAAAGAAAAATGTATTTTGGAGAAATAAATGCTTACAAAACGCATAATTGCATGTTTAGATGTCAAAGATGGCAGAGTAGTAAAAGGAACACAATTTAAAAACCATAAAGATATGGGAGATATCATAGAACTTGCTAGGTATTATTCTCAAAATGGTATTGATGAGCTTGTTTTTTATGATATTACTGCAAGTGCTAGAAAAGAACGCATATCAAGAGAATGGGTAAGTGAAGTAGCAAAAAATATCAATATTCCTTTTTGTGTTGCAGGGGGTATTAAAAGCGAAGAAGATGCAGCTGAACTTTTGGCTAATGGGGCAGATAAAATTTCTATCAATTCTCCTGCTTTAAATGATCCAAGTTTAACCACACGCCTTGCTAAAAGTTTTGGCGTGCAATGCGTGGTAGTAGGGATTGATAGTTTCAAAGATGAAAATGGAAATTTAAAAGTATTTCAATACACAGGCGATGAAAAAACAAGCAAACATAGTGGAAAAAGCACTTTAGAATGGGTTAAAGAAGTGCAAGATCTAGGCGCAGGTGAAATTGTTTTAAATATGATGAATCAAGATGGTGTTAAAAATGGCTATGATTTAGAACAATTAGAAGCTGTATATAAAATTTGTAAAGTACCTTTGATCGCAAGCGGGGGAGCGGGAAAAATGGAGCATTTTTTAGAAGCTTTTGAACTAGGTATAGATGGGGCTTTAGCTGCTTCTGTTTTTCATCAAAAACTTATAGACATTAAAGAATTAAAAATTTATCTTAAAAATCAAGGCTTAAGTATAAGGATATAATATGCAAAATTTCAAAGAACTTAATGAAAAAATCGCTTGGCAAAAAGTGGATCATCTTTTACCTGTCATCATCCAAGATGCAAAAACTTGCGAAGTTTTAATGCTAGGCTTTATGAATAATGAAGCCTTAGAAAAAAGCTTAGAAAGTGGCAAAGTAGTCTTTTTTTCACGCACAAAACAGCGTCTTTGGATGAAGGGTGAAGAAAGTGGAAATTTCTTAAATATCATAGATTTAAGCTTAGATTGTGATAATGACACGCTTTTAATTTTAGCAAATCCTGTAGGGCCTACTTGTCATACGGGCGATGTTTCTTGTTTTGAAAAAATTTCTAAAAATGCGGATTTTGTTTTTCTAGCCAGACTTGAAAAGCTTATCAATGCACGCAAAAATGCCGATGAAAATACTTCTTATACAGCAAAACTTTTCAAAAGTGGCACAAAACGCATCGCACAAAAAGTTGGTGAAGAAGGCGTAGAAACAGCTTTAGCAGCGACAGTAAAAGATAAAGAAGAGCTTATTTGTGAAGCAGCGGATTTAATGTATCATTTAAGTGTTTTACTTGCAGATGCAAATCTTAGTTTCTCAGATGTGATTTCAAAGTTGAAAGAAAGGCATAAAGCTTAAAGCTTTATGTAAATGAATTTATATCAATGCAAGGCTTCGTTAAGTTTGACTGCTTTTTTATTTAAAGCTACTATCATAGCACCGCTTATAGAATCTTGACGGAAATGTAGCCCATTTAAACCTTTAAGCTCTAAGCCTTTGTAAATTTCTTTATCAAAATTAAAATAAGGATTAAGTTTAGCAAGTTCCTCAGCATCTTTGAGCAAAAATTTTGTTCCTTCTAGCACCGCAATACCTGCATCAACTATACAATTATCCCCTAAAGGAATTCCTGTCACTGAATTAGCCCCTAAAAGACAAGCCTTACCTACGCTTATAGCATTGCCACTTGTTCCACTTAAAACACCTAAAATCGAAGCTCCGCCACCCACATCAGAACCTTCTCCTACTATAGCACTCGAGCTAATACGCCCTTCAACCATACAAGCTCCTGTTGTGCCTGCATTAAAATTCACATAACTTGCCCCTGGCATGATGGTTGTTCCTGCTGCTAAAGATGCACCCATTCTTACTTTAGAACTTTCCAAAATTCTTGTATTATCCTCAGGGATAATATGCGCTAAAAATCTTGGGAATTTATCAACAAAATCAATTTTTGGATATTGATTGCTCATTTTTAAACGCATTTCATTTGCTCTTAAATACTCAAGCTCGATAGGCTTATCATCACTCCAAGCTACATTGCTTAAAAGTCCAAAAGCTCCATTTAGATTGATACTTCTTAAAGATACTTTTTTAGTAGAAAGCAAATAAAGTTTTAGATAAACACTTTCTACACTTAAAGGTTCTTTATCTTCAAAAAGACAAACAAAAGCAAATTCATCGTCTTTAAATTTATCTTTGATAATCTTTAATAAATCGATATTTTGATGCCCCTCTTCTTCTAAAAAAGGTTTAAAACAAGAAAGTGCAAAATCAATATCTTCTAATTTTAAAGTTTGCACAAACTCGCTCGCATTAAAATCAATCTCCACACCCCTTTGCATAAAAGCTTCAAGCATGATTGCCGCTGAGCCAAAATTTTGCTCGTAATTAATTAAAGCAAAACTTGCTTGCAAGATTTTATTTTTATTTAGCTGTCCTCTATCAAGCCTTGCTATACCAAAAGCTTTAGGTTTTTTATAGCCACTTTTTTGCTCGATTTGTTTGATTAAAAGTAAAAAATCTTCTTTAGTATTAATCATTTTCTTTTCCTTATCCACTTAATTTTTAATGCGAACACGCACTTTTTCCATTCATCACAGGTTGTATAGCAGAATTATCCGCACCACCTTCATTGTTAATCTTTTCTATAAAGCTCCAAATTTTTTCAGCCGCCATTAAATAACGCTTTGAACTCACACTTTCAGGGTGATAAAAACTCACAGGCTTGCCTTCATCTCCACCTTCTCTTACTATCATTTCTATAGGAATTTGCGCTAAAACTTCACTTTTATAAGCTTTTGCCATATCCTCAGCCGTTCCTTTGCCAAAAATATCATACTCTTTACCATTATCAGGACATAAAAATCCACTCATATTTTCAATCACACCCGCTATAGGAATGTGAAGCTTATTAAACATATCTAAAGCTCTTTTGCTATCGTCTAAAGATACGGTTTGAGGTGTGCTTACACAAACTCCTGCAGTAATAGGAATACTTTGTGCAGAAGTAATTTGTGCATCGCCTGTTCCTGGAGGCATATCTAAAAACAATACATCAAGTTCAGGCCAAATCACATCAGCTAAAAGTTGCTCGATTGCTTTCATAATCATAGCTCCACGCCACATAAGGCCTTGACCCTCTTCGATCAAAACCCCCATACTCATCATATAAACACCATGAGTTAAAATAGGCTTTAATCTCTGCCCTACTACTTCAGGCTGAGTTTTGGTTTCACCTAGCATTCTTGGAATATTTGGCCCATAAATATCCGCGTCTAAAATACCTACTCTTTTTCCCATTTTAGCCATGGAAATTGCTAAATTTACTGTAGTTGTAGATTTGCCCACACCACCTTTTCCACTTGAAACCATGATGAAATTTTTTACTTGTGGAGCGATATTTTTTCCACTTCTTGAATTACTTTTTTCTTCAGGAATTTTTGGAGTGATGATATTAAGTTCGATATTTTTTAAAGCCAAACTCGATAAAGCTTCAATAGTATTTTTACGAATTTCATTAGCTACTTCAGGATTTGCTGAAACGATTTCTATATCAATAAATACACCATCATCTTGAATTTTAATATCTTTTACAAAGTTAAAACTCACTATATCCTTTTCAAAACCAGGATATTTTACAGTTTTTAATTTCTCTAAAATTTGTTCTTTCATATTTTTTCCTTGTCTTTTAAAAAAATCAATTTTACTAATAAAATGATAAAATTTAGCTTTTTATAAGTGTATAATATGGTAACATTATAAAAACCAACAATATTAAAAAGAGGAATGAAAAAAATGAGTGAAATGAGCCTCATTATGTTAGCAGCTGGAAATTCTACTCGTTTTAACACAAAGGTAAAAAAACAATTTTTACGACTTGGAAATGACCCTCTTTGGCTTTATGCAACAAAAAATTTAAGCTCTTTTTATCCTTTTAAAAAAATAGTTGTTACCTCTAGTAATATCACTTATATGAAAAAATTTACTAAAAACTATGAATTCATAGAAGGTGGTGATACCAGAGCAGAATCCTTAAAAAAAGCCTTAGAGCTCATAGATAGCGAATTTGTTATGGTAAGTGATGTAGCAAGGGTATTGGTGAGTAAAAATTTGTTTGATCGTTTGATTGAAAATTTAGATAAAGCAGATTGTATTACCCCTGCTTTAAAAGTTGCAGATACAACACTTTTTGACAATGAAGCCTTGCAAAGAGAAAAAATCAAACTCATTCAAACCCCGCAAATTTCTAAAACCAAATTGCTTAAAAAAGCCTTGGATCAAAACCTAGAATTTACAGATGATAGCACAGCTATAGCTGCAATGGGTGGAAAAATTTGGTTTGTTGAAGGTGAAGAAAATGCAAGCAAACTAACCTTTAAAGAAGATCTTAAAAAGCTTGATTTACCTAAACCTAGCTTTGAAATTTTTACTGGCAATGGTTTTGATGTGCATGAATTTGGAGAGAATCGCCCTTTGCTTTTAGCAGGAGTGCAAATTCATCCTACTATGGGGCTTAAAGCACATAGCGATGGAGATGTTTTAGCTCACTCTTTAACCGATGCGATTTTAGGTGCTGCAGGACTTGGAGATATAGGAGAGCTTTATCCTGATACTGATATGAAATTTAAAAATGCCAACTCCATGGAGCTTTTAAAACAGGCTTATGATAAAGTCAGAGAAATAGGTTTTGAACTCATCAATATAGACATTTGCGTCATGGCACAAAGCCCTAAACTTAAAGACTTTAAACAAGCTATGCAAAGCAATATAGCTCATACCTTAGATTTAGATGAATTTAGAATCAATGTTAAAGCCACAACAACGGAAAAATTGGGTTTTATTGGAAGAAAAGAAGGTATGGCGGTGCTTAGTAGTGTAAATTTAAAATATTTTGATTGGACAAGATTATGAAAGTTTTAATTATTGAAAATGAAATTTATCTAGCGCAAAGCATTAGCATTAAACTAAGTGATGCTGGATATAGCTGTGAAATTATTAACTCGTTTGATGAATACAATGGTGAAAAATACTATGATATTGTACTGCTTTCTACAAATACTAATAATTTTCTAAAAGCCGTAGGTCAGTTTAAACATAGTATTATTATTTTGCTTATTTCTTATATAAGTACAGATACAGTTTCAAATCCTTTGAAATTAGGTGCTAGTGATTATATTCAAAAACCCTTTATGATAGAAGAGCTGATTAGAAAAATAAAGCATTATCAGGATTTTAGAAAACTTTCAATCCTTAATAAAGCTTATCAAAGCTATATCAAATCAAGATTAGAAACAATCAAAATTCCAGAGTATAATTATAAAAAATTAAAACTTCCATTGATATTAAAATCCAACAAGCAAAGCAGTACTGATGCTTTTGTTTTTAATTATGCAAATGAATGTGACATTACTCTTTCTTTTATTGATTTAACATCTACAAATTCAGTTGAAAAAGTTATGAAACTTCCCACAGAAAATAATCTTTTATTTTTAAGTAATTTTCAAGCATTAAAAGCAGCAGAAAAGGAAAAACTCCTAGATTTTATACAAAACAAAAATGTTATTTTGCATACCAATTCAAATACAGATGATTTAAAAATAAACTGCATTAATTTAAATGATAATGAAAAAAATATCGATAGCAATGAAATTTTAACCATAGATGAGTATGTAAAATATGTTATTATAAATTACCAAAATATATTTCCTGATACTGATCTTTCAAAAAAATTAGGCATTTCGCGTAAATCTTTATGGGAAAAAAGGAAGAAATATGAAATCAGCAAGAAAAAATAAAAACATTATCATAGATCAAAATGAATTTGGCATCTTGTCACTTATTAAAGAAGGTTTGCTAGGCACTTGCACTCATTTAATGAATGAAAAAGAAGTCAATGAAATCATTAAATCAGGAAAATTTAAAGGAGAAAGTTTTCCCTATCCCTTAAGCTTTGCACCAAAAAATGCTGAAGAAGCACTAAATGATATAAAATCTGGCGATAGAATCGATCTCATACTAGACGAAAAAGTAGTAGGACATATAGATTTTAAAAGCCAATTTAAAAATAATAAAAATTTTTCTGATATTTTCAGTCCTAACACTTGCTCTTTAGAAGACATGGGAACAACTTGCATAAGTGGAAAAATAGAAATTTATAATTCTCAAATTAAAAAAATAAAAGAAAATTTTCAACAAATCAAAAACAATCTTAATGCACAAAAAATTACCGCTATAGTTTCAAGTTTTGATCCTTTGCATCGTGCCCATGAAAGAATGTTTCGTTGGACTATTGATAAAGCAGATTTAGTTGTAATTTTTCTTGTAGAATCTTTTGATGCAAATGGGTTTGAATTCGAACTTAAAGAAGCATATTTGAAAAAATTTATTCAAAACTATCTTCCACCGGATAGAATTTTCATTTTTCCATTAAAAAATATTAATATTTTTCACGCTCATTTAAATCCTGGCTTAGAAAGCATTATCGCAAAAAGTCTAGGTTGTACCAAACTAGTAGTAGGACAAAATCATACAGGACTTGGAATGTTTTATGATGATAATCAACCAAAAACTATACTTGATGATTTTTCCAAGGACTATGGCATAGAAGTGATTGTTTTACCTGAATTTGTATTTTGCGATCAATGTCGCATGATTGTTAGCACAAGATCTTGCCCTCATGGTTGTCATCACCATTTGCACTATAATTCTCAGTCTTTAAAAGATTTACTAAGAGCGGGTATCATTCCTCCAGCAATTTTCATGCGCAAGGAAGTATCTAGTGTTATTTTAACTTCTCTTTTTCCAAATAGATTAAAAAATATGCAAAAAATTTATAATGAGCTTTTTCCAACTGATGGAATTTTAGAATACAAAAATGATGAAGAATTTTATCAAAAACTTTTAGAAATTCATCAAATGTCTTATATGGTGTAATAAAATGCAAAAATTATTTTTAACTTTTTTTTATTCAGGTTCTATAAAAAAGGCAAGTGGGACTTTTGGTACTATCGCTGCTTTAATACCTGCTTTTTTTATACTTAAATATCTCGGGATTAATACTTTGTTTTTACTAAGCATTTTAATTTTTGTTGCAAGTATTCGTGTTATAGATGATTATGAAAAAAAAACAGGAATTCACGATGATAAACACATAGTTATCGATGAAGTTGCTGGAGTTTTTCTTGCTTGTGCTATTGCAGCAAGTGTTGAAAACTCGATAGTCAATTTTGTTTTGGCTTTTGTTTTATTTAGACTCTTTGACATTACAAAACCTTCTATTATTGGCAAGATAGATAAAAAAGTCAAAGGCGGACTAGGTGTAATGCTTGATGATATACTAGCAGGATTGTTTGCTGGACTTTTAAGTGCGGTAATTTACGGATTTTTACTTAAATTTAATTTAGTTTTTTGGGATATAAATTTAAAAGATTTATTTTGAAATTTTGCTTAAATTAATTAAATTTTAAATTTTATTCTTATATAATTTAGTCTTTAATTTCAAAAAAGGAAAATATAAATGGCAAACCATAAATCTGCTGAAAAAAGAGCAAGACAAACTATTAAAAAAACAGAAAGAAATAGATTCTATAGAACAAGACTTAAAAATATAACTAAAGCCGTAAGAGAAGCTGCAGCAAATGGAGATAAAAATGCTGCTAATGAAGCTTTAAAAGTAGCTAATAAAAGCATTCATGCTATGGTAAGTCGCGGTTTCATTAAAAAACAAACTGCTTCTCGCCGTGTAAGCCGCTTAGCCCTTTTAGTAAATAAAATCGCATAATTTTCTATATAGTTTTTAATGTTAGCTAGCAAACTAGATCCTTTTTTAAAACGCTTTGAAGAGTTAAATTCTCTTCTTAGCAGTTCTGATATACTCAACGATATCAGTAAAATGACTACACTCTCTAAAGAACAAAAAAATTTAGAACCTATCGTTTCAAAAGCTAAAGAGTATTTAAAAACTTTAGACAATATAGAAGAAAATAAAGCTTTGCTAAACGATCCAGAACTTGGGGAACTTGCAAAAGAAGAACTAAAAACTTTAGAAGAATTAAAACCAAAACTTGAAGAAGAGATTAAAATTTTACTTCTTCCTAAGGATCCCAATGATGAAAGAAATATTTTTCTTGAAATTCGTGCAGGCACAGGTGGAGATGAGGCATCTTTATTTGTAGGAGATCTTGTAAAAGCTTATGCAAGATATGCTGAAAATCGCGGCTATAAACTTGAGATTGTAAACTCTAGCGAAGGAAGTGTAGGTGGATTTAAAGAAATCATCATGCTTGTTAAAGGAACAGGGGCTTATTCAAGACTTAAATATGAAGGTGGAACGCACCGTGTTCAAAGAGTTCCTCAAACAGAATCCCAAGGACGCGTGCATACTTCTGCTATCACCGTGGCAGTAATGCCAGAAGTTGATGATATAGAAATCGAAATCAATCCAAACGATCTTAAAGTTGATGTTATGCGATCTTCAGGACATGGTGGACAAAGTGTAAATACTACTGATTCAGCTGTTCGTATCACTCATATCCCTACAGGTATAGTTGTAGTCAATCAAGATGGAAAAAGCCAACACAAAAATAAAGAAAGTGCGATGAAAGTCCTAAAAGCAAGGCTTTATGAAATGCAAGAAAGTGAAAGACTGGCAAAAGAAAGTGAAGCAAGAAAATCTCAAGTAGGAAGCGGAGATAGAAGCGAACGCATTCGCACTTACAATTTTCCACAAAATCGTATCAGCGATCATAGAATAAATCTTACTTTATATCGCTTAGATGCCATTATGCAAGATGGGCTTTTTGATGAAATCATAGAACCTTTAATCACTCATCATCAAGCCCAAGCTTTACAAGAACAAAATTTATAAGACTTTATATAAATTAATGCTTATGTCGATTTCCACTAGCACCTATATGTGCGACATTTCCATTTTCTATATCATAAGCTTGACCAAAACCTTTTACAAAGCGTCCTTTTTTAAATTCAAGCTTTACTAGATGAAAATCAAGCATCTTGCGTATAGTTTTAATGCCTCCTTCTCCTCCGGTTTGTTTTTCAAACTCATCATAAATTTGATCAAATCTTTCACCTCTCTCTAAAAAACTTGCATCTACTCTATAGCGCAATCTTTTACGAAGTATAACAGAAGCGGCTTTACTCTCATCCTCTAAAAACATTATTTCTATATTGTTTGGATTTGCTTTGATGTTGTTAAAATGTTCGCTTACTTCACTTATATAAATATAATTTCCCCATTGTGTGCTTACAAAAGGTGCATACGAGCAAACAACTTCTCCATTTGCATTTAAAGTTGCCAAAGCTACAGAATTAAAACTTAGCATAAATTCATTTAATTCTTTTTCTACTCCACTAAAATTTTGCTCGCTCTTTGCACTCATGCAAAGGGATATTATAGTATCTTTAATCGTGTTTTCATCGGCTTTTTTAGGAAATTCCACTCGTAAATTTTCTTTATCATTGTAAACAAGATCCAAGCCATTAAAATCAACACTTTTTAGAAAAACATCTTGCACTTGCTCAATACCACCAAATTTTTTACAAAGATCAACTAAATTTGATTTATGATGATCATTCATATGAAAAATAATGCTTTCAAAATTCATTTTTATCCTTTCTTGATTTTAAAATAAAATATTAAAAAAAATGGTATCAATTATCAAATTAAAAATAACTTAAAATATAAAAATTATCTATTTTATCAAAAATTTATACTAAATTAAGTTAATAAAGGATAAATTTCATCCTAAATTATTATGATATAAATTATCATTATTTATTTTATTTAAGGAGTAAAATTTGCACCCAAATAAAAAAGCTTTTAACTTATCTTTATTTGCATTATTACTAATAACTAATTTAAATGCACAAGAATCAAATGAAGCTATCAATCTACAAAAAGTTGTTGTTAGTGCAACAGGTTTTGAACAAGATGCAGACTCAAATTTACGCAATGTAATCAGCATTGAAGGCAAAGATCTGCAAAATAAAGGTTATGTTTCCTTAGAACAAGCCTTAGAAAGAATTTCAGGCATTAGTTTTGTAAATTTTGGACTTGGACGCAATATAGACATGCGTGGACAAGGAAATAAGTCCAATATAGCTGTAAAAGTTATGATCGATGGGCGTGCTATTAATGTTCTTGATAATTCCCATGGTGTAACCCCGCTAGATAGTATCAATTTAGATAATGTAGAACGCATAGAAATCATACCTGGGGGTGGATCTGTGCTTTATGGAAGTGGTACTAGAGGGGGCGTGATTAATATCATTACAAAAAAACAAAAATCAGATGCTTTTGCTATAAATTTAAAAAGCAGTGCCTATGATCATGGTGGACTAGGTGGAAATTTAGGTATCAATGGCGCCAAACAAATAAATGAAAATTTAGCTTTTAGCTTTGATATACAAAGTTTTAACCTTGATGGATATCAAGAAGGTTATAATGAAAAAGGTTATTTTATCAACACAAAAACCTATATTGATATCAATGATAATAGCGATTTAACTTTGGGTTATAATTATTTTAAAAGCAAAAATACCAGCAGTGGCTATCTAACAAAAGCACAAGCTCAAAGCGATCCAACCCAAAAAGGCAATAGTGACAATATCACACAAATCAATCGCCCTGAAATTTCTTTGGATTATCATTACTATTTTGATGATATATGGGAATTTAACCTAGAAGCTTTTTGGCAAAATCAAAAGATCAATTATCTAAAAGATGAAATTTCTATGATGGGAACTACAGCTTATCAAAATGGAAGTGGTTTTGAAGACACACTTACAGGGATAAGTTTAAAAAACAAGCTAAATTATGCAAATAATTCTTATTTTATTTTTGGTTATGAATTTACAAACCATGATGCAAAAAGAAAGAGTTTGGTGTATTATAGCGTTCCAGGTGTCATAAATTATCACAGGATGACAACTTTAATGGATATGACTAAACAAAGCCATTCTATTTTCGCTCTTGATTCTCATAATTTTAATGAATTTTTCACTTTATCCGGTGGAGCTAGATATGAATTTAGCACTTATAATACCAATAGATCTTATAGAAATGAAATGAGTATGAACGGAAGACCGCCATCATCAAATCCTATAATCACAGACTCAACAACCCTTTTTGATACCGATAAAAACACCAATAATTTTGCTTTTGAAATCACCCCTAACTTTAAATACTCTGACACAGGCAATCTTTATCTTAAATACGAAAGAGGTTTTGTTTCTCCTACACCTGCTCAATTTGTCAATCGCAACAAAACTGGTAATGGAATACCACCCTATTATTCGTCGAACCTAAAAGCTGAGATCTTTGATACCTTTGAACTAGGTATTGATGATTTTTGGTGGGATTTTTACGGCTTTAATCTAACTTTATTTTACACTCTAAGCAAAGATGAAATTTCTTATCTTGGAAACCCTCATTCTACTAGTGGATCTTGGTGGAAATATTATAATATAGATCAAACTCGCCGTTTAGGAGTAGAATTAAGTCTGAGTCAAAATTTTTTAGATGATGATTTAATCTTTAGAGAAAGTCTAACTTATCTTGATGCTAAAATTTCTAAAGGTGTTAATGACGGCATGAGAATTCCTTATGTTTCAAAAATCAAAGCCACAGCTGGGCTTGAATACGCTTGGAATAAAAATTTCTCAAATTTTGTTGATTTAACCTATTTTTCTAGAGCAAAAGATGGTGGAACTATAAATGAAAATACAGGAAAAATGTCTAAAAATTCTTGGATAAGGGATTATTTTTTAACAGATATTGGCATGAAATATAATTATAAAAAATTACAAATTTTAGCAGGAATTCGCAATCTTTTCGATAAAAGATACTACACCTATCAAGACAGTATAAATGATCAATACCTAGTTGGGAATGGCAGAAACTACTATGTTGAATTTAAATACGCATTCTAAAATTTTAGTGATTATAGGGCTTTTGGTAGCTTATATAATCGCTTCTTTTATAGCACTTTGCTTAGGAGATGAGAATTTAAACCCAAAAGAACTTTTTTCATATATCTTTAGCCAAGATGAAATTTTAAGACAAATCATCATAGATGGACGCTTACCACGCATTATAATGGCGATTTTAATCGGTATGCTTTTAGCTAGTAGTGGGGCTATCACTCAAAATGTATTTTCAAATCCTATAGCTGATCCTTATATCATAGGTATAGCTTCTGCGGCAACCTTTGGAGCGGTTTTGGCGTATTTGTTAAAATTGAATGATTATTATTATGGAATTTTAGGTTTTGTTTGCTCTGCCTTTTTTGCCCTAGGAGTTTTTAAAATTTCTTCTAAAGCTTCTATAGCGACTTTACTCATTATCGGCATAGCAGCTTCATCTTTTTTAGGAGCTTTTACTTCTTTTTTCACTTATCTTATAGGCGAGGATTCTTTTAAAATAGTCGCTTGGCTTATGGGAAATATAGGCAATGCTTCTTGGTTTCGTGTGGGAATTTTAATCTTGCCTTTAATTTTTTGTTTGTTTTATTTTTACGCTCATAAAAACGAATTAAACATACTTTTAAGCGGAGATGATGAAGCTAGAAATCTAGGGGTAAATGCTCAAAAATTAAAGATAAATTTACTCATCGTCTCATCCTTGGCTGTATCTTTTGCGGTTGCTTTTAGCGGACTTATAGGCTTTGTTGGACTCATCATTCCTCATACTATAAGACTTTTGCTTAAAAATTATGATAATGCCTTAGTTATCCCTTTATGTACAGCATTTGGAGGATTATTTTTACTTATTTGTGATACTTTAGCAAGAACTCTTTTAGCCCCTGTACAAATTCCGATTGGAATTTTAACTGCATTTTTTGGAGCTCCTATTTTTTTATACTTGGCTTTAAGTGCTAGGAGATTTTTATAATGCTAAAAATACAAGATTTAAGCTTTGCTTATCACCAAAAAGATTTACTAAAAAACATTCATTTAGAACTTAAAAATCAGGCTTTTATAGGAATTTTAGGGCCAAATGGCTCAGGCAAAAGCACTCTTTTAAAACTTATACTTAAAAATTTAAGTCCAAATAAAGGAGAAATAAGTCTTTTTAATACAAATATCAAAGATTTTTCTCTTAAGGAATTTGCCAAAATTTGTGGCTTTGTGCCTCAAAAATCAGAATTAAACACCCCTTTAAAAGTCATCGATGTGCTTTTAATGAGTAAATATGCGAATTTAAAACACGCTTTTAGTTCTTATTCTAAAGAAGATATTTTAGAAATTAAAGAATTTGCTAAGGATTTAAGACTTGAAAATTTTCTAGAAAGAAGCATACTTTCTTTAAGTGGGGGTGAATTTCAAAGAATGCTTTTAGCAAGAGCTTTGCTTAAAAAGCCAAAAATTCTTTTTTTAGATGAACCCACTTCAGCCCTTGATTTAAACTATGCTATAGAGCTTTTAAGCCTTTGCGAAAAACGAGTTAAAGAAAAAAATATAGCCGTTGTTGCTATCTTGCATGATTTAAATTTAGCTTCTATGTTTTGCGATAAAATCCTTTTTTTAAAAGAAGGGGAAATAAAGTATTTTGGAACGAGTAAAGAGCTTTTTACTCAAGAAATTTTAAAAGAAATTTATGATTTAAACTGCGAGATTATTTATAAAAATTCTAAACCTTATATTTTAGCTTTAAAGGAGAAAAAATGAAAAAAATTTTAATTATTATGAGTTTGTTTTTAATCACACTAAATGCAAAAGAACGCCTTGTAGTGCTTGATCCTGCAAGCATAGAAACCCTTTTTATGCTTAAGGCTGAAGATCAAATCGTAGGCATTGCCACTTTACAACACTCAAATATCTATCCTAAAGATCAAACCTCAAAACTTACAAGCGTAGGCACTTTTTCAAATCCTTCACTTGAAAAAATAGTAGCATTAAAACCAAGTTTGGTGATTTTAAGCTCTTATTCTTTAAATTTAGAAGAAGGACTTAAAAATTTTGGTATCAAAAGCATCAATTTAAAAGCCGAGCATTTAGAAGATATAACAAAAAATATCACAACCTTAGGTCAAATCACGAAAAAAGAAAAAGAAGCAGAGCTTTTAAAACAAGAATTTAACCAAAAATTTAAAAAATTAAGCGATAAACCCCTAAATAAAAGTGCGATTTATCTTTATTCTAGCAACCCTTTAATGGCCTTTAATGATAATTCTTTAATAGCTGATATTTTAAGACTCATAGGGATTAAAAATTTAAGTCCGCAAAGTCAAATTTCAAGACCTGTTATATCAGCAGAATATATACTGAAACAAAATCCAGACATACTCATTCTTGGAATGAATGCCAAAAACAATCTTTTAGATACAAATGCTTTATTGAAAAATACCAAAGCAGTTAAAACAGGAAGTATTTATTTTAACAAAGATACACCTATATTATTACGCCTTAGTCCTAAGATAATAGATAGAATTCAAGAATTTAAAACAAAGCTAGAAAATAACAATTTTTAATCACCCAATCTTGCTTTAAAAAATTCGCAAGTTTGACAAAGTTTTTCTATGCGTTTATCTTCTTCAAAAGCTTTTTTCATCATCTTTATACGCGATGATTTAAAAAGCTTATCAAAGTTATTTTCAAAAACATTTCCCAAGTTAATATCTGCTTTAGTATCCAAACAGCAAGGCACTAAACTTCCATCACTTAAAATCCCAATTTGCTCTTTTAAAGCATGACATTTTCCTTTTTTATAAAGGGGTTCATCTTTTAAATTTGGCCATTTAAAAAGTTTATTTTGATGAAGCAAAATATGTCTTTGCAAGCGATTTTTACTTAAGTTTGTATCGATCTTAACTTCAAATTCTTTAGCTAAAAACTCATAAATTTTTAAATTTGACTTAGGTGCTTTAAAATTAGCATCTAAATTCCAAAGTCTTAGATTGATAAAAGAAAGGCTTTTTTGCTCTAAATGCTTTTTGCAAAGTTCTAAAATAGGCTTAAAATACTGTTCTAAAGAAATTTTGCTTTGACTTAAAAAAGACATTAAAGAAATATTGATTTGATGGATATTCTCATACCCTAACAATAAAGCTTGATTTTTAGAATTTAGATAAAAGCCACTTGTAGTGATTTCAAGTTTCATAGCTTCATCTTTTGCGATTTTTAGATAATTTTCCAAATTAGGTAAAAGCAAAGGATCGCCCAAAAGATGAAAGGTAAAAAGCTCAGCTTTATTAGAAATTTCATAAGCTAAGTTTTGAAATTTTTCTTCACTCATTACCCCGCGAATTCCTTTTTGAGAAGGACAAAAATCACATTTTAAACCACAAATATCACTTAATTCTATATATATTTTTTTAAATTTCATTATATTTCCTAGAGTAAACATTTTACCAAAATTTATGAAATTTATTAAAATATGTAACATTTTTATCGATATTTTTATCTTTTTTATTTCTCTTCTTTATTTTTAAATATATTAAACAAAAATCACACTATACTTAAATAAAAATCTAAAATTAAGGAAGGGTTTATGCAAGAGCTTACTCGCACGAAAAAAATTCGCTCTATTATTGCTGCAAGTAGCGGAAATTTAGTAGAGTGGTTTGATTTTTATATCTATGCTTTTACAGCAACTTATTTTGCTCATACTTTTTCAACTTCAGATAATCCTGTTATCCAGCAAATCAATGCCTTTGGGGTTTTTGCAGCAGGGTTTTTTATGCGTCCTATAGGCTCTTGGCTTTTTGGCTCTTTAGCTGATAAAGTAGGTCGTAAAAAATCTATGGTTATATCAGTGGTTTTAATGGCTTTGGGCTCTTTTATGATAGCAGCCTTACCAAGCAAAGATACAGTGGGCGATCTTGCTATTATCTTACTTTTAATAGCAAGACTCATTCAAGGTCTTAGTGTAGGCGGGGAGTATGGCATAGCAGCTACTTATCTTTCAGAACTTGCTACAGAAGGAAAACGCGGTTTTTACTCATCTTTTCAGTATGTAACACTAATAGGTGGTCAACTTTTGGCCGTTGCAAGCATTAGTATAATGTTTTTATTTTTTAGCATTGATGATATGAAAGATTATACTTGGAGAATACTTTTTGTAATAGGCGGAATTTTAGCACTAGGCTCGCTTTTTGTAAGAAAAATGATGAATGAAAGTGCTACAAAACTTCACCAGCATGAAGATCGTGGTACTTTAAAAGCATTATGCAAATCTTGGAAACCTTTTTTAATGGTGCTTGGGGTTACTTCTGGAGGTTCTTTAGCTTTTTATACTATTACAACTTATACTAAAACTTTTATGGAAAATACGGGTATGGATAAAATGCTTGTTAATAATCTTTTCTTAGGTGCTTTATTTATACTAATGATCATTCAACCTCTTTTTGGATATATAGGAGATAAAATAGGACACAAACGATCTTTAATTGTATTTTGTATTTTGGCATTGGTAGGAATTTATCCTATTTTTTCACTTATAGCCAATAACGCACAAAATAATCCTTCTTTGACATTTATGTTGGTGGTATTATTGTTTGTTATTTTAAGTTTTTATACTTCAGTTGCTGGGATTTTTAAAGCAAAACTTTTTCCTGAACATGTAAGAGCTTTAGGGACAGGTTTGGGTTATGCTATTTCAAATGCTGTTTTTGGAGGATCTGCTCCTTGGGTTGCTTTACAATTTAAAAATGCAGGTATAGAAAATGGCTTTTTTATCTATATAGCTATTTTTACAATCATCATGCTTATAGCTACTTTATGTTTGCCTAAAAAATCAGAGCTTAATTAATTTTAACGCTTTTAAAGAAAGTGCCGAAAGTGCAGTACTTTCTAACTCTTTTAAGGTTTTAAATTCATAATTTTTATTTTCATTATTTAAAATTTGATGATAAACCTTGATATTAAGTTTATACTTAGTATAGCTGTGCTTAAACTCCCCTACAAAACTCATATCTTTAGAAAGTTTATACCCTCCTTCTTTAAAAAAAGGAAAATTATACATACCCTTATAAAGCTTATCTTGATTTTGCCCTATGGCAAATTTTTTATTAAATTCAAACAAAAAAAGATTTAAATTTACACTCTCATAAAGTATTTTTTTAGCTCTTGGATAAAGCTCTGTATGAAATTTGCCTTGACAAAAATCATACAAAGGACAAATCCCACACTTTGCATTTTTACTCACACAAACCAAAGCCCCTATATCAAGCAAAGCTTGGTTATGATCAAAGGCATGATTTACATTTAAAAGCTCTTTAGCTCTTTTTTCAAGTTCTTTCATGCTAGGATTTTCCAAAGCAAAAAGACGAGAAAGCACACGGCGTATATTGCCATCAACAAAAGAAACCTTTTGATCATAACCAAAACAAGCTATAGCTCCTGCTGTATAAGCTCCTATACCGCTTAATTTTTTTAGATCCTCAACTTCTTTGGGTAATTTAGCCCCAAACTTATCCACACATTCTAAAGCTGCCTTTTTTAAATTTCTAGCACGAGTGTAATAACCAAGTCCTTGCCAAGCCTTTAAAAGCTCATCTTCATTAGCATTAGCCAAACTTTCTAAAGTAGGAAATTTTTGCAAAAAAGGGAAATAAAACCTTTCCAAAACTGATTTAACTTGAGTTTGCTGAAGCATAATTTCACTGATATAAACCCCATAAGCTCTATCAATATGCTTTAAACTTTCATCACAATTTTGACTTTGCAAATTACGCCAAGGTAAAGTTTTGCGTCCATTTTTTTCATACCAAAGAAGTAAATTTTCTTGTAGTTTTTCAAGCTCTTTTTTTTGCATAAATGAGAGTATAACAAAAAATTTTAAAATTTTTTGCTAAAATTAGCTCAAATTAAATTATTAAGGATATCCATGTTAGCTTTTTTTAAAGGTTTAGGTATAGGTTTTTTATGTTTATTACTTTTTGTTGCAGGAGTAGTTTTTAATGTAGAATTTTTAGGCAAAAAAGACTCTAATCATGATTTATATTTTTCAAGAAATATAGAAGTAAGCAATACACTAAAACCCGATATTTTATATGCAAATATTAATTTTTGGGCAAATGAAAATTTAAGTTCAAAAATTACATTAGACAATAGTGAAAAAGCTGAAATCACAAATACTTTCAATCAAATTTTAGAACGCTCAAAAAAAGAAAATTTTTGTAGCGGAGGAAGTTTTTCTTTAGAACCTAATTTTTCCTATAAAGATGGTATACAAACTCCAAAAGGTCAAAGATTTGATGCGAATTTAGAATGTGAATTTAAAGAAAACCAACTTGCAGATTTTAACAATCTTTTAAATGACATCAATTCTATCATAGCTAAAAATAATTTCATCAGCGTTTCAACACCAGCTATACAAACAAAATTTTCAAAAGATACACTAAACAACAACAAAGAAAATCTCTACAAAGAGCTTTTAAAAACATCATACGAATATGAAAAAACTTACTCTTTAGATCTTAATAAAACTTGTGTATTGAAAAATTTACAAGTAAATGCCAATACCAATATCGCACCTAGAATGCTAAATGCAAAATCTGATAATATAGAACTTTCATCTCCAATTATCAGCGAAAAAGAACAAATTTTAAACGCGAAAGCTTTATTTATTTGCAAATAACTTAAGGCAAAATAAACTCCTTTTAAGTTTATTTTGCTATACTTTTATCTTCAAATCTTTCAGAAATTTATGCGGGAATAGCTCAGGGGTAGAGCACAACCTTGCCAAGGTTGGGGTCGCGAGTTCGAATCTCGTTTCCCGCTCCATAATCACCCGCCCGGGTGGTGGAATTGGTAGACACAAGGGACTTAAAATCCCTCGGAATTTTTCTTCCGTGCCGGTTCAAGTCCGGCCTCGGGCACCACTTTTTCAACATTATCAGGGCGACATAGCCAAGCGGTAAGGCATGGGCCTGCAAAGCCTTGATCTCCGGTTCGAATCCGGATGTCGCCTCCAAAAGGCAAAACTTTACTTTATCGGGAGATGGCTGAGTGGTCGAAAGCGGCGGTCTTGAAAACCGTTGAGGGTCACACCTCCAGGGGTTCGAATCCCTTTCTCCCGGCCACCAAGACTTTCTAGTTTATTAAGCTTATATCATTCCTGAAATTATAAAGGATACTACAAATGAAAAATAATACTTCGGTCTTACTATTTTTGTTATATCCTAAAAAACTTAGAAAAACTATGACTAATATAATTAAAAATAAGAAATACAAATGGAAAATTTAGAATTTATTATTTTAAAACAAAAATATAAAATTTTAAAAATATGTCAAATTTTAAAATACAAGGTAGCTAAATGAAAGAATTTTATATGAATTTAGCTTTAAATGAGGCTTGGAAATATCAGTTTTTAACCTATCCAAATCCAGCCGTAGGCTGTGTAATCTTAGATAAAAATGAAAAAATTTTAGCCATAAAAGCTCATGAAAAAGCTGGATTGGCTCATGCAGAACTTAATGCCATAGCTCATGCTTTTAAAAGCTTAAGACCTGAAATTTCATTGCCTAAAGAAGTAAACGCCTTACATGAGTTTATTTGCAAAAACCATCAAGGTGTATTTAAAGATAGTATAGCTTTTGTCACACTTGAGCCTTGCTCTCATCAAGGAAAAACGCCTCCTTGCGCAAAACTCTTTAGCGAGCTAGGTTTTAAAAAAATTTTCATCAGCGTTAAAGATGAAAATAAAATCGCAAGTGGTGGAGCTGAATTTTTAAAAAAACAAGGCATAGAAGTTGAATTTGACATACTTAAAGAAGAAGGAAAAAAACTTTTAAAACCTTTTTTAAAATGGCAAAAAGGGCAATTTAAACTTTTTAAATTAGCCCTTTCTATGAATGGCTCACCTTTTGGCAAAATCGTAAGCAATAAGCTAAGTCGCACTTATGCACATAAAATTAGAGCGGTGATTGATTTGCTTGTAGTCGGTGGAGAAACCATAAGAAAAGATCGCCCTATACTAGATACTAGGCTTTGCAAAGCAAAAGCGCCTAATCTTTGTATCTTAAGCCGTCAAAATATAGATAATTTTGATAAAAATATCCCTTTATTTAAAGTTCCAAACCGCCAAATTTATACCCAAATTCCAAGTGAGGCTAAATTTTTAATGTATGAGGGTGGAGAAAATTTTCTCAAAATCTTTAAAGATGGAATAGATATGTTTTTGATTTTTCAAAGTTCAAGTTTAAATGATGAAAAAAATGTTACAATACCTTTAAATTTCAAGCCACTTTATAGGAATTTTTTAGGGAGTGATACTTATGGCATTTATGAACTTTAGTGGATTTTTTTATGCAAGAAATGATTTAAGATTATTTAAAATAGAAAAGAAAAATGAATTAAAATCCTTTTTTTACAAAGACTACACCTTATCAAGCTACAAAGATGATTTAAATTTAAACAATGAAATCTTTTTTTATCAAAGTTTAAAAGAAGGCTTATTTAAAGAAAATGATGAAATTTTAGTTTCAAATTTGGGTAAAAAGATCATACTTTTTAGAAATTTCACTCAAAATTGCGATAATTTTAATGAGGCAAAATTAAAACAAATATTGCTTTTATTTTTTTTGTTATTAGCGAGCGTATTTTTTGCAAGTTTGGCTATGATTAATGAATTTGGAGCCATAGATCTTGTTTTTTTAATGATTTGCTTATTGCTTTTAGTGATGGGAGTAATCAATCTTGGCTTGCTTTTTAAGCAAATTCGTATTCTTAAAAGTTTTTCCAAAGAAGAAATGAAAGAATTTTTAAGTCTAAGAATGAAAAAATACACTAAAGTGTAAAAACACTTTAGCATACTGTTTTTAAATTTGTAGCAAGACCACCTAAAGAAGTTTCTTTGTATTTATAATTCATATCTTTTCCTGTTTCATACATGGTTTCTATAACCTCATCAAGGCTTACCATAGGAGTAGATTTGCGTGTCATTGCCATTCTAGCAGCACTTATAGCCTTAATAGCTCCAAAGGCATTTCTTTCTATGCAAGGAATTTGCACAAGCCCTGCAACTGGATCGCAAGTTAAACCTAGATGATGTTCCATTGCCATTTCAGCAGCGTTGCATGCTTTAAAAGCATTAGCCCCTAAAACTGTTGCCATAGCTGCAGCTGCCATAGAGCTAGCACTACCAATTTCTGCTTGACAGCCTGCTTCTGCTCCGCTAATGCTTGCATTTTTCTTATAAAAAGAACCTATAAGCATTGCTGTTAATAAAAACTCTATAGCCTTTTCATCACTAAAACCTATAGTATGGTTTTTAAGATAAAGCATAACAGCAGGGATAACAGCACATGCTCCATTTGTTGGTGCGGTTACAACTTTTGCTCCGCTAGCATTTTCTTCAGCAATCGCAATAGCATATAAAGAAATAAAATCGATAATGCCCATAGGATCAGCTGTCATCGCCACTCTTTCTTTAAGTCCTTTAGCTCTACGCTTTAAATGAAGTTTTCCAGGCAAATAATCTTCATTTGGATGAGTGCCATTATAATACACTTCTTGCATTACTTCCCAAATTTCAAGACAATAAGCACGAATTTCCTCTTTAGTGTGAAATTGCAATTCGTAACGATAAGAAAGCTCTGCTAAATCCCAATCTCTTTTATCGCAAAGCTCTAAAGCTTCTTTTGCATTGTTAAGCTCTATATCTAGTTTTTTCTTTTTATTTTGGTTGGAATTTTTACCTTTTTTTTCTAATTGTGCAGCTGTTAAAACAAAGCCTCCACCTACAGAATAATAAGTTTCTTCATCAACTAACCCACCTTTACAATCATAAGCTTTAATCTTCATACCATTCTCATGTAAAGGTAAAAAATCTTTGGAAAATATCAAATCTTTTTCATAATTAAAACAAAGTTTTTTCTCACCACAAAAATCAATTTGAGCATTTTCAATAGCATTTTTATTTACTTCATCTTGTATTGCTGTGCTTAAATTTTTAGCTTCTAGGCCATTTAACCCCCAAATTACAGCCTTATCACTCAAGTGTCCTTTACCTGTTAATGACAAAGAACCATAAAGAGTAACCTCAACTCTATCAATTTCATCAAGCTTTTTAGCGACTTTTTTACAAAATAAATTTCCAGCAAGCATAGGCCCTAAAGTATGAGAAGAAGAAGGACCAACACCTATTTTAAAAATGCTTAAATTACTCATTTTTTATCCTTAATTTATAAAAGATCATGAATTGCAGCAGAAATTGCAACTATCCCCATTACCAAAATAAAAAGATCTAAAAATTTATTACGAAATCTTGCCAAAATATCAAAACGATAAATACAATAAAGTGGCATTAAGAAAAGCAAAATAGCCAAAACAGGGCCACCAATAGCCTCGATAATTCCTATAACACTTGGATTTTTATACGCAACAAGCCAAGCAATAGCAAAGGTAATGATCGCTGTTAAAGTTTGAGCGAATTTACCTTGAATTCTACCATTACTTGCTTTATATAAAATGCCATTTAAGCCTTCTTGAGAACCAAGATAATGTCCTAAGAAACTTTTGCTAATAGCCACAAGTGCAACAATAGGTCCAACATAAGCTAGTAAAGAAACTTCAGGAAATTTATTTGCTATAAAAGTAAGAATATTGATATTTTGATCTTTTGCTGATGCAAAATCTTCTGGTGTAAAGGTTAAAGCACAAGAAAAAACAAAAAACATTACAACAAAAACCATAAGAATAATTGCCAAAGAAATAATTTTTCTAGCGCGAGGTTCAGCATAATCACCATATTCTTTTTTACAATAACAAGCAAGTGAAGAAATAATAGGAGAGTGATTAAAACTAAATACCATCACAGGAATAACAAGCCATAAAGTAACCCAAAAATTACTTGTTGAAATTACGGAAAAATCAACATTTGCAAATAATGATGAATTCCATTGTGGAATTAAAAGCAATGAAAAAATAAATAAAAATATAATAAAAGGAAAAACAAGAAAACTCATTGCTTTTGTTACAACATTTTCACCAAGAATAGAAATCAAAACCAAAACTCCAACAATCAAAAAACTCACCCACCAACGAGCAGCATGAGTAAGATCTGCATTGAAATTGAACTGATTGATTAAGAACTCAAGCAAAGTTGTTGTAAGATTAGCACTATAAACCAATAAAATAGGCAAAATAGCAAAAAAATACAAAAGTGTAATTAAAAATCCACCGCCTTTGCCAAAATAACTTTCTGCAACAAAAGTAATATCATCTTTTGGATTAGAACTTGAAAGCACAAAGCGACATAAATTTCTATGAGCTAAGTAAGTCATAGGAAAAGCTAAAACAAGTATAACTAACAAAGGTATCAATCCACCAAGCCCAGCACTAATAGGTAACAAAAGTACGCCGGCTCCAATAGCTGTTCCAAAAAGAGATAAAACCCACCTTGTATCGTGACTAGTCCATTTAGGAGTATTCATTATTCTTCCTTAAATTTAAGATTACATCTCTTTTATTTTAGCAAAATATTTATAAATAATTATTTTTTAAAAAAAAATATTTTAAATCTTATGTAACATTTTGTAAATTTAATTTTATAAAAAAACAATCACTTGTATCAATAAAGTATTATTTTAAAACTAAATATATTTTGGGTTTTACAATCAAAAAATAAAAATTTGGAAGACTATGCTTCCAAATTTTTGCATCAAATTTTCTAAGGGAGTTAAATTTTCAAAAATTAATCTAATTTTTGACCTAGGATATTTCCTTGCATATCTGTATAAACTTCCATATTGTTATTAAACTTAAATTTATAACCATTAATTTCTTTGTCTACTTCAAGAATTTGAGCATTTGGTTGAGTTGCACTCACTTTTTTCATAACATTAGGTAAGATAGTATGTGGCAAAGCCTTATATTTTCCATCAACTTCTTTCCACTCTCCATTGATCATAAAATCAATTTCAGTTCCATCATTTAAAATCACATCATAAGAATCTATGTCTTTTTTCACCAAACCAATTTGAGCGGTTTTAAAATTTTTAGAAATAAATTCTTTGGCATTATTTGGAAGTTCGCTAGCAGGAACAACCATATCTTTAGCTAAAAGCACCGTAGTACCCAACAAAGCAAGTAAAGTTAGTTTTGCTTTCATAATTTCTCCTTTTTTTTTGTCTTGGTTGGCGAAAGTTTAACTCAAAACTGTGAAGTGAATGTGAAACTTAAAAAATAATTTTCAAGCTTTCATTCTCAACACTTATACCTTGACTTTTTATAAATTTTATTTCTTTTCCATCTTCAAATTTTAAAATATCTTTATCTTTTAGATTAATATCATAAGTTAAAATATGCAAAACAATATCATAAATACAAAAGAAAAGTTCTTTTTCTTCTATGTTTAAATCACAAACTTCAAGTTCTAATTTATCAAAATTTCTAAGCCCATAAGTATAAGCATTAACTCCATTTTCACTAGGATAAACACTAACATATTATCCAATTATATACCGGCAAGCAATTATCATCTAACATTTTTGCATTTTCTATATAAAAACTGGGCTCTAAAACAACTGCACCTGTATAAAAACCTAAAGCATGTTTATTATCCAAACATAAAGCTGCAATTTTCGTAAACATTTTAGCTTGTTCTAATTTGCTTTGATCTTGACTTAGCACCGCTATAAGAAGATGAGCTTTATGTTTTTTAGTTTGCTCTAAGGCATCTTTCCACATAAAATTAAAATTTGCATAGTATTCTGCTTCGTGATTAGGTATAGGATTTTTAATCAAATTTAGAGTAATCAACATATTTTCATATGAAAAAATCACTCCCTCTTTGGTAAAATTTTCATCAGCTATTTTTATATTAAATTTATCTTCTAAAATGCTTTTTAACTCCGAAAAATTAAAATCAACTTCATCAAGAAGAACAAAAGAGGTAAAATTGTGATTTAAATCTATAGTCATGTTAAATCCTATTTAAATTTTTATAAATTATAACCTAATAAAAATAAAAACTATAAACAAGAATTTCTTAAAAATTATGATAATTGATATTAATTATAAATTTATTTTTTATATAGTATAATTTTTTAAAATTTATAAGTATATTTTTGGAGAAAAATGTGGAATTTCTAAAAGATTACATCGATTTAATTATCTTTTTAATTCTAGGAATTATGGCATTTATAGCTTTTTGGTGTGTCGTAGAAAGAATGCTATTTTTTAGAAAAATTAACTTTAAAAATTATGAGAATCAAGAGCAATTTGATGATGCGATTAGTGAAAATTTAACCACTATATATATCATCTATTCCAATGCCCCTTATATAGGACTTTTAGGCACTGTAATAGGCATTATGGTTACATTTTACGAAATGGGCTTGGCGGGCAATATAGATGTCAAATCCATAGTCGTGGGACTTTCTTTAGCTCTTAAAGCTACAGCCTTAGGACTTTTGGTTGCTATTCCTGCTTTAATGGCTTATAATGCCTTACTTAGAAGAGTTTCTCTCTTAAGCAATGCTTATAAGGCAAATAAAAATGCTTAAACTACCAAAAAATGAAGGTTTGAATATAGTTCCATTTATAGATATTATGCTTGTTTTGCTTGCTATAGTGCTTAGTATTTCAACCTTTATTGCGCATGGAAAAATTCAAATCTCACTTCCTTCAAGTGAAAATGCTACCAATATAAACAATAATGAAAAAAAACTTCTTATAACCATAGACGAAAAAAATACTTTTTATTTAAATGATAAATTAGCTGATTTAAATGAAGTTCAAAATGCTATTTTTTCACTTGATAAAAAAACTATAGTAGAACTAAAAAGCGATAAAAATGCTAAATTTGAAAGCTTTGTAAAAATTATAGATTTTTTAAAAGCCAAAGAACATGAAAATTTTCAGATTCTTGCTGAGAAAAACAAATGAAAACTTTATTTTTAAATCATAAATACCAAGCTTCTTATATAACTTTTATAGTCTTTATACCTTTACTTTTTGTCATTTTTCACTCAAATGACTTTTTTAAAATGGAAATTAAAAATGAAGATTCTTTTTCTTTAGCAATAAAACAATTTACCCAAACTAATCCAACAAATGAGACTAAACCAACAGAATCCATTATAGAACCTATCAAACCAAAACCTCAGCCAAAAGTTATTAAAAAAACTCCTGAAAAAATTCAAAAAAAGGTAAAAAAAATACCTCCACACCCAATACCAAATAAAACCCCAATAGCACCAACTCAAGAAGTTAAAACTTTTGCAAAAACAACTGATACAAATGTCAAACCTAAGATCACTCAATTAACACAAGGAAAAGATAATCACCCTGTATTAAAAGAAATCCAAAAAGCTATACGACAAGCACAATTTTATCCAAGGCAAGCAAAAAAAATGCGTATGCAAGGAACTGTAAAAGTAGAATTTTTATGGAAAGAAAACAAAACTTTAGCAGATTTAAAAATCATCGAAAGCTCAGGATATGATTTATTAGATAAAAGTGCTTTAGAAAGCATAAGAAAAGCTTCTTTAAATTTTCCACAGTATAATGGGGATTTAAGAATTACACTACCTATTATATATGATTTTAAAACCCTAAGAGGATAAAATTATAATTTGCTACACTCTCTTATCTACAATTTGTGCTTCTTGATTTTCAATTTTATTTTGAAAATCTTTACTTAAATTCTGACTTAATTCTTGCAAAGATTTTTGCTTCAGTTTTTCAAATTCTTCAGGATTGCTAGCCTCAAGCTTTGCCTGCTCATCAGCACTTAAAGCACTTAAACCTTTTTCTTGAGCTTTTTGAAGCAAATCTTCGTCTTCTTTTTCTTTGATATTATTTTCCTTATCATCTTTTTTATTGATTTTTTGCGGATCTATGGTTTTCATAGCATTAGCTCCACCACCTGATGCTTCTTTAATGTCGCTTAAAATTTCTCTCATGCTAGGTTCTTTAACATCACTATCATCAACTTTACCATCTTTATTTACATCTTTATCAATAAAAAAATTTAATTTTTCTTCTATATTTGCATCATCAGATATTTTTTCATCGCTTGTTTTAAAGCCTAAATTTTGCATACTTTGTTGAAGGGTACTTGTATTAAAATTTAATTTTACACTTTGTTGTTTATTATTTAAATTTGAATTTAAAGAACCAAAATTATCTTTTACACTTTCAAACCAATTTGAAACAAATTGATTTGCTTCGCCATTAAGCCTTATACTACCATCATTTCTAGCAACATAATTCGTATAAGAACCGAAATTTTTTTGTAAACTACTATAATTTTCATCACTTAAATTTAAAGCTATAAGTTCACCTTGCTTATTTTCAAAAACAACCTTAACACCATCGCTATTTAAACTCGAAAGATCTTGCACGGGAATTTTATCTTTCTCTTCTTTTTTTAATTCTAAAATTTCTTTACGATTTGTAACATTTTGAGAACTTGGTAAAGAAACATTAAAATCATTGATTGTTAATTTATCCATAATAACTCCTTAGAAATTTTAAAGCCCAAGCATTTAACTTGGACTTGTTTATTTTATTTACAAGCTGCAAATAAGCCCAAACGACACATTTGTCTTTGATATTGAGTAGGCAAAGAATTGCATCGTTTCAATCTTATTTCATAATCAACGCAAGAACTTCTAACTTGTGGGCTTTTATTATTCTCAGTTTTGCCATAAGCAAAAGAACCAATAAAGCAAGCAACTAGTGCAACAGAGAGTAATTTTCTCATAGTAAACCTTCAAAAATAATTGTAATCTTAAAATTATTTGATACAATTACAAATTTGATATCGGCAAAAAAATCAAATTTATTTATACTAACAAAATTATTTTTTAAAAAAGGAACATAAATGAAAGCATTAGCTCTTTTTAGCGGTGGGCTTGATAGTATGCTTGCAATGAAACTCATCACTGCACAAGGCATAGAAGTTAAAGCTCTAAATATCAACATAGGTTTTGGAAGCACAAGTGATAAAAGCGAAATCATGAAAAAGCGTGCGGCAATGGTAGGTGCAGATTTTGAAATGATAGATGTAAGAAATTCCTATCTTCAAGAAGTGCTTTTTAATCCACAATATGGCTATGGCAAACATTTTAATCCTTGTATAGATTGTCATGCTTTTATGTTTAAAACTGCTCTTGCTATGTTAAAAGAAGAAAATGCAAGTTTTATCATCACAGGAGAAGTTTTAGGACAACGCCCTATGAGTCAAAGAAGTGATGCGATGGCAAAGGTTAAAAAACTTGCTCTTGATGAAGAAGATCTGATCTTGCGTCCTATGTGTGCAAAAAACCTACCTCTAACCAAACCTGAAAGAGAAGGTTGGGTAGATAGAGAAAAACTCGAAGGTATTAGTGGAAGAAGTCGTAAAAGACAACTTGAACTTGCAGCTAAATTTGGCTTAGAAGACTTTGAAAGCCCAGGTGGAGGTTGTTTGCTAACTCTTGATAGTTTTGCTAAAAAAATTCGAGATTTTATAGAATTTGACAAAGATATGCAGGTTAATGACGCACAACTTTTAAAATATGGTCGTCATTTAAGATTACCCAATGGAGCTAAAATGATCATAGGTAGAAATGAACTTGAAAATACTCTTTTAAAAGGTTTAAAAACTCCTAAATATGAAGTAATAGAACTTGGAGATTTAATCGGAGCTTACTCTTTGGTAGATGAAAAAATTTCAGAAAAAGACTTAGAACTTGCCTTAAAAATAGCCCTTGCCTATACTAAACACGAAGTAGGAAAAAGCTATGAACTTAAATTTAAAAATCAAGCTTATACAAGTATAGCTTTTGAAAATAAGGCTGATATTAATCAATTTTTTATTAGTTAAAGTATAAAGTATTTAGCAAAACAAGCGATATAGTATTTGAATCTTTTCAAAATATTGCAACTAAGGCCCATGAAAATGGGCTTTTTTTATTTTAATCCATAAGCATTTTTTAAATTGTTTAAATTCGCACTCGTATTTAAAAGCAGACAATCAGCCACAACTAAACGCACCATAGCACTAGCTACAACACTTCCTCTAACACCTACACAAGGATCATGCCTACCTTTGAGTTCAAATTCCAAATTATTGCCAAATTTATCTATACTTTCTTGCTTAGCAAAAATAGAAGGAGTAGGTTTAAAATAAGTTTTTAAAATAAGATTTTCTCCATTTGAAATTCCTCCTAAAATTCCTCCGCTATGATTGCTTAAAAACTTGCCATCTTTTAAAGCATCATTATTACACGATCCGCGCATTTTGCTTGCATTAATACCTTCGCCTATTTCAACTGCTTTAACAGCATTAACTCCCATTAAAGCATGAGCTAATTTAGAGTCTAGCTTATCATAAAGAACTTCTCCAAGTCCCACAAGCATACCGCTAACTTTTGTAAAAACAGCAGCGCCTACACTATCTTTTGAATTTCTAGCATTTAAAATTTCATTTTTAAAGTCACTTTCTAGTTTTGGATCAAGGCAAAAAATTTCACTTTTCTTAGCAAATTCAAAATCAAATTCTTCTTCTTTCAAATTTGATACAAAAGTTCCTACTCCAAAAACACCACTTTGAACACAAATATCAAATTCACGCAAAAGCATCGCTGCAACTGCACCACCAGCCACTTTAGCAACACTTTCCCTAGCACTTGATCTACCCCCACCCCTATGATCTCTTATGCCATATTTATAAAAATAAGTAAAATCCGCATGAGCAGGACGAAATAGATCTTTTAAATTATCATAATCTTTAGAATGAGCATTTTCATTAAAAACTACTATAGCTATGGGATGACCCGTTGTATATCCTTCAAAAACCCCGCTTAAAACCTGAGCTTTATCGCTTTCTTTTCTTGGTGTTGCAAATTTACTTCCGCCTTTGCGTTTATCAAGCTCATTTTGCAAAAATTCTTCATCAAATTTAACCCCAGCAGGCATTCCATCAATAATACATCCAACAGCCACACCATGAGACTCACCAAAACTTGTAAATTTCAATCTCGTACCAAAGGTATTCACTATAAAGCTCCTAATTTCTCAAGTGCAATTTTTGCTGCCATTTGCTGTGCTTCTTTTTTGCTTCCCGCAATAGCTCTTGCAAGTTCTTTACCATCAAGCATTAAAGCGATTTCAAATTGCTTTAAATGATCAGGACCAAAAGCACGCACTGTTTCATACTGCGGAGTTTGTCCGATTTTTCCCTGTGTAATCTCTTGTAATTTTGTTTTATAATCTTTTATAAGAATTTTTGCATCAATTTGAGGGAAATTTTTTTCTATAAGTCTTAAAGCAATAGTTTTTGCAAACTCAAACCCAGCTTCTAAATGTATAGCACCTATAATGGCTTCTAACGCATCTGAAAGTATAGAAGGCTTTTCTTTTCCTCCATTGTTTTCCTCAGCAACACTCATAAAAATAAAATCACCCAAATTTAAACTATTTGCAATTTTTGCAAAAGACTTTTCATTCACTAAAGCCGCTCTAAGCTTAGATAAATCTCCTTCGGCATCTTTAGCGAATTTATGAAAAAGGTATTCACCCACAACTAAATCAAGCACAGCATCACCTAAAAATTCCAAGCGTTCGTTGTTGTAAGATTTTTTAAAACTTTTATGGGTTAAAGCATGTATAAGAAGATTTTTATCTTTAAATTCATAAGTTAAACTCTGCTCTAGTTTTTCAATGTTTTTCATCATTTTCCCTTGCAATTTTCAAAGCAGCTTCACGTGCCAATGTATCACATCTTTCATTTTCCAAATGTCCATTATGTGCTTTTACCCAAAAAGCCTTAATCTTATGAGATTTTGCCACTTTAATATATTCCTTCCATAAATCTATATTTTTTTTACCTTTAAAATCCTTTTTTATCCATCCTTCTAGCCATTCATTAATACTTTGAACCATTAGGTTAGAATCTGTAAAAAGCGAAATTTCACAAGGCTCTTTTAAAGCCTTCAAAGATTCAATAATTGCCATTAGCTCCATTCTATTGTTAGTGGTATTAGCCTCAGCTCCAAAACCTTCCTTTTGATACTCCTTATAACGCAAAATATAAGCCCATCCGCCAAAACCTGGATTATTAAGACATGAACCATCTGTATAAATTTCAATGTGTTTCATTGTTTTTCACTTCATAAATAATTTTACAAGTATTAAACTCATAACAAACAGGACAGTGATAAAAAAACAAAGGCATAACATTTTTACACTCAGAACAACGGTATGAAAATTCTAACCCCGCATTAAAAGAATTATCTTTTAAAATTTTTAACATTTTAAAATTAGAATTTTTAAAAACAAACTGATGCGTATCATCATGCTTTGAAATTTTACCCAAAGCATAAAAGAATTCTAAAAAATCTTGATTTTCTAAATTAAACGCTTCATTTTCTCTATAAAGCAAATCACAAATATCAAAAAAATTTTGCCCTAAAAACATATGATATTTTTCAAAAACTAAACGCCCTAACATAGGATTATCTTCTATTTTAAATTCTAAAAGTTTTTTCTTTTTTTCTTCATCAGTGATATTAAAAGTACAAAGTTCTAAAGCTTTGATAAAATCATGTTCTTTTTGTACATCTTCATTAAGCTCAAAAAGACATTCTAAAAGTTCTAAATTTTCTTTATAAGAACGAAGTTTTAAATAAACAATTTTTAAAAGTTTTAAGGCTTGTATATTTCTTGGACGCAGTTTTAAAGCTTGTAATAAAACTTCTTTTGCACGCTCTAAAAATCCTGCTTTAAAATAAACTTTTGCTAAAGAAAGGAAAATAAATTCTCTTTCTTGTTTATCTTTACATTTTTCAAGAGCAATCAAATAAATTTGAGTTGCTTTTTCAAATTCCCCGCTTTTAGTAAAAATTTCAGCCAAAAAACTTAAATTTCCAAAACTCAAGCTACTATTTCTTAACAACTCTTTATGAGCATTATCCATTTCAAATTTTTTTATAAATTTTTCAAGCTTTTGTTCTTCATCTTTGCTAGCAAATATTTTCCAAATATAATTTGCAACAGCTACAATAAATACTAAAATAGTTAAAATTATAAGCCCTACTAAAGGGTCTCTGTATTCTACAAAGAAAAAATCCATGGTCTCGCTCTAAAAATTTTATGCCAAATTATAGCCAAATCTTTGTATAATTTTAACAAGGTTTGTAAAATGATAACTAAAGAAAGTATAGAAAATTTATCCCAAAGACTTAATATTGTTGATATTATAGAAAATTATATTGAAGTAAAAAAACAAGGCTCTAGTTTTGTATGTATCTGTCCTTTTCATGCAGATAAAAACCCGTCTATGCATATCAATCCTACCAAAGGTTTTTATCATTGTTTTGCTTGCAAAGCTGGTGGAGATGCTTTTAAATTTGTAATGGATTATGAAAAATTAAGTTTTGCCGATGCAGTTGAAAAAGTTGCAAGCCTTAGTAATTTTACTTTGAGTTATACAAAAGAAAAACAAGAAAACAAAAAAGAGCTAAAGTCTATACTACCAAGCTTAAATGCGTATTTTAAAGATAATCTCAAACACCACAAAGAAATTTTAACCTATCTTTACCAAAGAGCTTTAAATGACAAAGATATAGCCAAATTCGAATTAGGTTTTGCAGGAGCAAGTGAAGATAGTATAAGATTATTGCAAAATCAAAAAATTCCTTTAGAAGATGCTATGAGTGTTGGAGCTTTAAAAAAAGATGAAAATAATGAATTTTACGCAAGTTTTATATGGCGTATCACCTTTCCAATCTACGATCATAAAGACTTATTGGTAGGGTTTGGAGGGCGCACTTTAAATCCCAATGCACCGGCAAAGTATGTAAATTCACCCCAAAATATACTTTTTGATAAAAGTAGAATTTTTTATGCTTTTAACATCGCTAAAGAAAATATAGCCAAAAAAAAAGAAATAATAGTATGTGAAGGCTACATGGATGCAATAGCTTTTCACAAAGCAGGATTTAATAATGCTGTAGCAGTTCTTGGAACAGCATTAACCGAACATCATCTACCCTTAATCCGCCGTTATGATGCAAAAGTGATTTTATGTTTTGACAATGATGAGGCAGGGTTAAAAGCTGCGACACGATCTGCATTTTTATTAAGCACAAACAAAATAGACGGTAAAGTGGCAATTTTACAAGGCGGAAAAGATCCTGCTGAGCTCGTAGCAAAAAATGAAAGCGCAAAACTCCATAATATACTCGATGAAGGAATAGAGCTTGGTGAATTTTATATCAGACGCTTAATATCCACTCATTCCATAATTTCTGCTCTTGACAAACAAAAAGCTTTAGAAACTATACAAAAATTTACCTTTAATCTTGAACCTTTAGTGGCAAATTCTTACACTAGTCTAGTTTCAAATTTATTAAAAGTGGATGAAAAATTTATTGTCTTATCACAAAATTCAAAAAAAACCATACAAACCCCTTTAATTTCTCAAAATAAATACAATTTTCCTAAAGAAAAAATTCACATTGCAGAATTAGAACTTATAGCTTTTTTAAAACAGCATCCAGATATATGTAACGATTTTAAGCAAATTAGTGATAGTGTTTGTTTTAAGCATAAGATTTTATTGGATAAAATTTTAGAAAAAAAAGGTTATGAAGATAGTGATATTAGAGAATTTGAAAATAAAAATATTCGAAAAAATTTAAACTATAGCGAATTCTTGTTAGGTATTTGCAAGGTTAATTTAGCTTTTTTAAACAATGTAAAAATTAAAAATTCTACACTCGCATTAAAAAAACAACTTTTTACGCTTATTGATAAAAATTTAAATCTTTTAATTAAAAATTTAAATACCGAAGAATTAAATAATTTTTTAAAAGAATATTTAAGCTTCTTAAAATATGAAAAAAACGAAGAAATTCTGCAACAATCATTTAGAAACTTAAATGGAATTTTTGGTAACAAAAACTTTACAGCTTATGATTTAGGATTTAGCATACAAAATAATGACGAACCTTTTTAATTTATTTAAATTTCAAGCCTTAATTTACCTTTTTTTAAACACAATCACGCTAAAGTATATAAAAATTTTTAAGGATAAATTATGATGCCTTTTAGTGATGAAGAGCTTATAAATCCTGTTAAAGCAAGTTTAGAAAAGAGCTTGCCTATGCTTGAACGTGATGGCGGAGGGCTTGAATTTTTAGGAATTAAAAATGGAATCGTTTATGTCCATTTAATAGGAGCTTGTAAAGGCTGTGCATCGAGTGGAACAACGCTAAAATACGGTCTTGAAAGGCAACTTAAGATCGATATTCATCCGGAAATCACTATAATCAATTTAAACGGCGGAGCAGACGAATTTGCAAAATTATAAAAAACTTGGAATTGAACATTTTTACAAGAAAGATTTTAAAACTGCAAAAATGTATTTTTCTATGGCTTATGAAAAACGCAAAAATAAACGCTTGCTAAATTTTATCTGCCTTTGTGATCTTGCTTTAAAATCTCCTAAAGAAGCTTCTTTACTTTTTGATTTTTATATAGAACATTACAAAATCTCTAGCATTGATAAAGACTTAGAAGAAATTTTAAGTACAATTGAATTTAAAAAACAAGAAAACAAACAGGAAAACGAATTTGAAGATGGGCATGCGCTAAATTATCAAGATTTTTTAAAAAGCGAAGAAGAACTTGGCTTTCAAAAAAGTTTTGAAAATATCATTAATAGCACTAAATTAGTTATTGATAATCGTGATGATTTTTTAGATTTTTTGGAAAAATTACTTGATAATGGCTATAAAGATATGACTTTAAATTATATAGAAAATGTTATGCCTCATTTTTGGGCAAATGATAGATTTATCAAACTCCAAGAAAAACTCATAGGATTTAAAAGTGAAATTAAAACTTGAAAATTCATTCATTACAGATAATACCTTAGAGTGTGAAAAAGAATGCTTTTTTTTACAAACCACACAAAATGCTAAATTTCAGGCTCAAGCCTTAGAAAAAGGTGCAAAAATCATTGATGTAAATGAGTGTAAAAAACTTTTAAAAATCGATGAAAAGATTCAAATCATAGGAATCACAGGAACCAATGGCAAAACCACAACCGCAGCAGCGATTTATTCTATCTTATTGGATTTAGGTTATAAGTGTGGGCTTTGCGGAACAAGAGGAGCTTTTATCAACGATGAACAAATTGATGAAAAATCCTTAACCACCTCCCCTATTCTTAAAACCTTAGAGTATCTACAAATAGCCACTCAAAAAAAATGTGATTTTTTCATCATGGAAGTAAGCTCACACGCACTCGTTCAAAACCGCATCGAAGGCTTAAAATTTGTTGCTAAAATTTTTACCAATATCACTCAAGATCATTTAGATTTTCACGGTACTTTTGAAAATTACAAAGAAGCAAAAGAGCTTTTTTTTACAGATGAGAGCTTAAAATTTATCAACAAAGATGCTTTGGCTATTAAATTTAATGTGCGTAACGCTTTTACTTACGGCATAGAAAATCCTGCTTTATATCAAATCAAAGCTTATTCTTTAGAAGAAGGCATTAGTGCTATTGTAACAAATAAAAATCAAACTTTTCACATAGACTCGCCCTTACTAGGACTTTTTAATCTTTACAATCTTCTAGTTGCTAGTGCTTGTGTGAATGAACTCGTAAAGCCTGATTTAAAAGACTTGGAAAAAGCTATCAGTGAATTTGGCGGGGTTTGTGGTAGAGTAGAACAAGTAGCAAAAGGTGTGATCGTGGATTTTGCTCATACGCCTGATGGCATTGAAAAAGTACTTGACACTCTTAAAAATAAAAAACTCATCGTTGTTTTTGGAGCAGGTGGAGATAGAGATAAAACCAAACGCCCTTTAATGGGAAAAATCGTCGAACATTTTGCAAAAATTGCTATCATTACAAGTGATAATCCACGCAGCGAAGAACCAAAAACCATCATGGAAGAAATTTTATCAGGCTTTGCTAAAAAAGAAAAAGTTTTAACGATAGAAGATAGAAAAGAAGCCATAAAAAAAGCTTTAGAACTAAAAGAAAATGACGATTTAGTCGTTATTTTAGGCAAAGGTGATGAAACTACTCAAGAAATTAAAGGGATAAAATATCCTTTTAGTGATAAAGTAGTTGTTAATGAAATTTTAAAAAATCAAGGATAATCAATGTTTGAAAATATGGATTTTTCTAAAATGGGTGAACTTTTAAATCAAGTTCAAGAAAAAGCAAAAAATATAGAACTAGAACTTGCAAATCGTGAATTTAGCGCCAAAAGTGGAGCAGGACTTGTTAAAGTAAGCGCTAATGGAAAAGGCGAGATTATCGATGTTAGCATTGATGATTCTTTACTTGAAGATAAAGAATCCTTGCAAATTTTACTTATTTCTGCAATTAATGATGTTTTGGCTATGGTTGCGCAAAATCGCTCAAGTATGGCGAATGATGTTTTAGGCGGTTTTGGAGGTATGAAATTATGAAAAAAATTTTAATTATTTGTATGCTTTTTACTTTGTCTTTTGGTATAGAAAGACCTAAATTTGAAGATTTTTTAGCAGGTTATGAAAGAAATAAGGCAAGCATGCTTAACTATGAAGGAATGCCAGCTTTTGCACTCAGTGAAAATTTACTTGCTGTGTTAAAACAGCCTAATACTAAGCTTAACAAATATGTAAAATACGATCCATTTTTAAATTTATACCTTGTAAGAACTGACTTTAGCCTAATCCCTACTCCTATGGGTGATGAAGAAAAACTTACTCGTAATGATTGGGTTGGAATTTGGGATCCTAATAAACCCTATATAGGACATATTAAGTATTTAGCTCAAAATATTGATGAAAAAGATCAACTTGATTTTAATTCTAAAATAGGACTTTTAGGGACTCCGTGCTGTGAAATGATGGGGATTGCTTTAAATAATAGCTCTTTTATAGGCAATCGCTATTTAAAACATTTTATGAAATATAACGATGTTTATTGGGGGGATATTGGCGTTGATTTTGTTATTCGAGAAAATAAAATTTATGTTAACAATGTAAGAAAAAATCCACAATTTTTAATCAACGATCAAGTTATAAGTGTTGATGGCTTGCCCGCCAATGATTTAAGAAAACTCAATGAAAAAATTCTTTTTGCAGATCGCGGAAGCACTCTTTATTTTCAAGTGTTGCGTGATAATATGGATTTAAATATTTCTACTGAAGTTTTTGCAAAAGATTTGAGCAAATTTAACCTTCCTGATTCTAAACCAAAACCAAAAATTACAAATTTCACAAGCAATCTTGGTTTAACGGTTAATACTAGTCTTGTTGTAACCAAAATAGATCCAAAATCAAAAGCATCAAATGCAGGATTTATGGTAGGAGATAAAATTTTACGCGTTAATAATATTATTTTAAATAATTTTAAAGAATTACAAAATATTTTAAGTGCTGGTAATGACTTTAGCATCTTAATTGAACGCAAAAGTACTAAATTACCTTTATCAAATTTCAACAATGAACTAGGCGGAAATGCCAACTCAGGTGGCGATGGTAAATTTCAATTTTTCATAAGGCTTACTAAGTGAATTTAAAAGAACTTTTTATCCATCACTTAGAAAAAAATCTACCTAAAGTTGAAAGCTTTCATCCTTTTTTTAATGAAGCTTTAGCCCTTATGCTAAAAGCGGGAGGAAAGCATTTTCGTGCACAATTGCTTTTAAGCGTAGTACAAAGCAATAAACCTGAACTTTTAAATCAAGCTTTAGATGTGGCTTTAGCTTTGGAATTTATCCATACTTATTCACTCATACACGATGATTTACCCGCTATGGATAATGCGGATTTTAGACGAGGAATTCCAACCTTACACAAAAGCTACGATGAAACTACAGCCATCTTAGTTGGCGATGCTTTAAATACTGAAGCTTTTTTAGTTCTAAGTCATGCTCATTTAAAAGATGAAATCAAAATCAAACTCATCAAAACCCTTGCCTTTAATGCAGGACTTAATGGAATGGTTATAGGACAAGCTATTGATTGTTTTTTTGAAGACAAAAGACTGAGTTTAAATGAACTTGAGTTTTTACACACACATAAAACCGCAAAATTGATCGCTGCAGCTTTAAAAATGGGTTGTGAAATTTGCGAACTTAACAACGAAGAAAGCAATCAAATTTACAAACTTGGTTTAAAACTAGGACTGATTTTTCAAATCAATGATGATATTATCGATGTAACTACAAGTCAAGAACAAAGCGGAAAGCCTACTAATAACGATATTCATAAAAATTCTTTTGTCAATTTGCTTGGACTTGAACAAGCCATAAAAACAAAAGAAAATCTTCTTAGTGAATGCGAACAAGATTTAGAAAAACTTAATGAAAAACTCGCACAAATGATACAAAATTTAATAATTCAATACTTATAAAGGCAAAAAATGGACATTCAAATTTTACAAGAACAGGCAAATACTCTAAGATTTTTAAGTGCCGATATGGTGCAAAAAGCAAACTCAGGACACCCAGGTGCACCTTTGGGCTTAGCAGATATTTTAAGTGTTTTAAGTTATCATTTAAAACACAATCCCAAAAATCCAACTTGGCTAAACCGTGATAGACTTGTATTTTCAGGTGGACATGCAAGTGCTTTACTTTATAGTTTTTTACATTTAAGTGGCTATGATTTAAGCCTAGAAGATCTTAAAAATTTCCGCCAACTTCATTCTAAAACCCCAGGACACCCTGAAATTTCAACTCTTGGAGTAGAGATTGCTACAGGCCCTTTAGGACAAGGCGTTGCCAATGCTGTAGGCTTTGCTATGGCGGCAAAAAAAGCACAAAATTTACTAGGTAGTGATTTAATCGATCATAAAATTTATTGTCTTTGCGGAGATGGAGATTTGCAAGAAGGCATTTCTTATGAAGCTTGTTCTTTAGCAGGACTTCACAAACTTGATAATTTCATACTTATTTATGATAGCAACGATATCTCCATAGAAGGCGATGTAGGTTTAGCCTTTAACGAAAATGTAAAAATGCGTTTTGAAGCACAAGGATTTGAAGTTTTAAGTATAAATGGACACGATTATGAAGAAATTAATAAAGCCTTAGAACAAGCTAAAAAATCCACAAAACCTTGTCTTATCATCGCAAAAACAACTATAGCAAAGGGTGCAGGAGAGCTTGAAGGCAGTCATAAAAGCCATGGTGCACCTTTGGGTGAAGAAGTGATTAAAAAAGCTAAAGAACAAGCAAGTTTTGATCCAAATATCAGTTTTCATATCCCACAAGCAAGCAAAATCCGCTTTGAAAGTGCTGTAGAACTTGGGGATTTAGAAGAAACAAAATGGAAAGATAAGCTTGAAAAAAGTGGTAAAAAAGAACTTTTAGAAAGGCTATTAAATCCCGATTTTAGCAAGATAGCTTATCCTGATTTTAAAGGAAAAGATCTTGCTACAAGAGATAGTAATGGTGAAATTTTAAATGTTTTAGCTAAAAATTTAGAAGGATTTTTAGGTGGAAGTGCAGATTTAGGCCCTTCAAACAAAACAGAACTTCACGGCATGGGAGACTTTGTAGAAGGTAAAAATATCCATTTTGGTATCAGAGAACACGCTATGGCAGCGATTAACAATGCTTTTGCAAGATATGGAATTTTCTTACCATTTTCGGCAACTTTTTTCATCTTTAGCGAGTACTTAAAACCTGCCGCAAGAATAGCAGCCTTAATGAAAATCAAACATTTTTTCATTTTCACGCACGATAGTATAGGCGTGGGCGAAGATGGGCCAACACACCAGCCTATAGAACAACTTAGCACTTTTAGAGCTATGCCAAATTTTTTAACCTTTAGACCTGCTGATGGAGTAGAAAATGTCAAAGCTTGGCAAATAGCTCTAAATGCTGATATTCCGAGTGCTTTTGTGCTTTCACGCCAAAAACTCAAAGCTCTAAATGAACCTGTTTTTGGAGATGTAAAAAATGGAGCGTATTTACTTAAAGAAAGCAAAGATGCTAAATTTACACTTTTAGCAAGTGGAAGTGAAGTTTGGCTTTGTCTAGAAAGTGCAAATGAACTTGAAAAACAAGGTTTTGCTTGTAATGTTGTTTCCATGCCTTGTTTTGAATTTTTTGAAAAACAAGATAAAGCTTATCAAGAAAGATTGTTAAAAGGTGAAGTTATAGGTGTTGAAGCAGCACATTCTAATGAACTTTATAAATTTTGCCATAAAGTGTATGGCATAGAAAGTTTTGGAGAAAGTGGCAAAGACAAAGATGTATTTGAACACTTTGGATTTAGCGTTTCAAAGCTTGTAAATTTTATCCTTAGCAAATAAAATGAATACAAATTTCAAATTTCAAAATAACACTCTTTTCATCTTTGGAATTTGGGATAAAACAAACATTTATAAGTTAAAAATAAAAGATTTTTTAGCTTTGATTCAAAGCAAGGAAGTGATTTTTGATTTTAAAGATCTAAAAGCAATCGATACCGCTGGAGTGAGATTTTTCCTTGCTTTGGAAAACGACCTTAAAGATAAAAATATTAAAATCACCAAAGAAGGCTTAAATTCACGCTTTCAAACCCTTTTTGAACTTTGTGAAAAAAACTACCAAAGACTAAGCAAAACAAAAAAATCACATAAAAATTTCAGTGAATACTTTATCGATCTTGGAAAATTAAGTTTAGAACTTTTAAAAATTTTAAGAAAATTCATCAATTTCACAGGAGTTTTTTTCACAAGTCTTTTTTTATGCCTTAAAAATCCTAAAAATTTTCGCTTTATTGCTTTTTTATATCATATAGAAAATTCTGCTTTTAAAGCTTTGCCTATAGTTATTTTAACCGCTCTTTTAGTAGGAGTGGTTTTAGCCTATCAGGCTGCTTATCAACTCGCACAATTTGGAGCCAATATTTTCATAGTGGATTTGATGGGAATTTCAGCCACTAGAGAACTTGCACCTTTAATCGCTGCCATAGTAATCGCGGGAAGAAGTGCAAGTTCTTATACCGCACAAATTGGAGTGATGAAAATTACTGATGAAATTGCAGCTATGAATACTATGGGTTTTCGTTCTTTTGAATTTATTATTATTCCACGTGTCATGGCTTTGGTAGTGGCCATGCCTTTAATCGTTGCCATTAGCGATGCAATCAGTATTATAGGCGGAATGATGATTGCAAAATTAAATCTTGATATTTCTTTTGTCGAATTTTTAAGACGCTTTAGAGAAGCTGTCGATATAAAACATATCTTTATAGGACTTGCAAAAGCACCTATTTTTGGATTTTTAATAGGACTTATTGCTTGTTTTCGTGGTTTTGAGGTAAAAAACACTACACAAAGCATAGGAATTTATACAACAAAAAGCGTTGTAAATGCTATTTTTTGGGTGATAGCTTTTGATGCTTTATTCTCTGTTGTTTTAACTTCTGCAGGAATTTAAATGGTTGTTAAAGCGCAAAATATCATTACAAAATTTGGAGAAAAAATTGTCCATGATGGCGTAAGTTTTGAAATCAAAAAAAATGAAATTTTTGGTATTTTAGGAGGTAGTGGAAGTGGAAAATCCGTCCTTTTAAAACAAATGCTTATGCTTGAACATTTTGATGGTGGAGAATATGAAATTTTAGGCTATAAACTTAAAAATATCAACGAAGAAGATGCACTTGCTTTGCGTAAAAAATGGGGTGTGGTTTTTCAGTTTGCTGCACTTTTTAGCTTTTTTAATGTTTATGAAAATATCGCCATTCCTTTAAAAGAATACACTCATTTAGATGAAAATAGCATACAAGAACTGGTTTTAATGAAGCTAAAAATGGTAGGCTTAAACGAAAGTGTTTTAAAACAATTTCCAAGTGAACTTAGTGGCGGTATGCAAAAAAGAGTGGCAATTGCTAGAGCTTTAGCACTTGATAGTAAATTGCTTTTTTTAGATGAACCTACTTCAGGACTTGACCCTCATAGTAGTCGTGAATTTGACGATTTGGTTTTAGAGTTAAAAAAAAGTTTTGATTTAAATATCATTTTGGTTACACATGATAAAGAAAGTATGAAAAATTTACTCGATCGTTTTATCATTTTAGAAAATAAAAAAGTTGGATTTTGCGGCACTTATGAAGAATTACGCCTGCAAAATGAACGACTTTTTAAAAGATTTATGGAGTAAAAGTGGAAAATAGAGCAAATTATTTTTTTGTAGGACTTTTTGTTTTTGGAGTATTTTTTGCAAGCCTTGGTTTCATACTTTGGCTTGGTGGATACTCTAAAGAAGAAAGTTTTAAGTATTATGAAATTCACACACAAGAATCCGTTGCAGGACTTGGCATAAAAGCACCCGTAAGGCTTTTGGGCGTGGAAGTAGGTAGCGTAGAAGAAATCAGCATTTACAATCAAGATGAACTCGGCGTTAACATACGCATCAAGGTCAAAAATAACACCCCTATAAAAGAAGATACTTTTGCTACTTTGCAACTTCAAGGTATCACAGGACTTAAATTTGTCCAACTTCAAGGCGGAAGTAAAAATAGCAAAGATTTAGTATCTATACAGGGAAAACTTCCAGTCATTCCTTTTAAAGAAAGTTTTTTAGCAACTATAGATAGACAAAGTGAACATATTTTTTCTTTAGTTAAAACGGCCGATGATAAATCAAAAGAACTTTTAAGCGAAAAAAATCTTAAAAATCTAGAAATCCTTTTGCAAAATCTAGCAGAATTAAGTGCAAATTTAAACGCTAATTCTAAAAATTTAAGCCTTAATCTTTCAAACGCAAGTTTAAAAATAGGAAAAATGGCTGATAATATAAGCCTTAGTGCGCAAAATTTCAACTCCAGTCTTAAAGACATAAAAGAAAGTACGATGATTTTAAAAAATTTCATAAAAAAAGCTGATGAAAAATTAAACACTTATGATGATATTAAAGCATCTTTGATGCAAAATTTAGAGCTTTTTAAACGAGTTTTAATTGAAAGCAATATTCTAATAGAAAATTTACAAAACAGCCCTGCTGATTTGATTTTTAAAGAAACCAAACCTAAACTAGGACCAGGAGAAAAATAATGCTAAAGCAATTATTCTGTATTTTGACTTTTATTTTTATGTTATGCGGATGCTCTTTAAGACACGAAACCATCAACAAAAATGAAAATATCATATTAAAAGATGAAGGAATAGATTCAAATATTTTTTTTAAAAAAACCGGTAAAATTCTTAAAATTCGCAATGCAAATGCACCTTTGTATTTAAACTCGCGAGCTATTGTTTATATAGATAATGGTTTTAGCAACAAATACGCACATTATTTCTGGGGAGATTTACCAAGCAATCTTTATTCTTTTTTAATTTTGTCAAAATTTGAACAAAGCAATATTTTTACAACCCTACTTTCTTCAACAAGCTCTTTAAGTGCGGATTATGCTCTTGAAAGCAGGATTAACTCTTTTGAGCAAATTCTTAATAACAATGAAAACTACGCTCAAATTTCTATAAGCGTAAATTTCATAAATCTTGAAAACAATCAAATAATAGCTCATAAAATTTTCAATACTAAAGAAAAAATAGAAAAAAAAGACATCCACTCTACTTATAATGCTTTTCAAAAAGCCTTGAATAAAATTGGCAATGAGATTGTTTTTTGGGTAAATTCTAACTTATCCTAATTTAGGAACACTTTTTGCTTTTTAAATATTTAGCAATATTTTTGAAAGGTAAACAATGAAAAGTGATTTAGATATATTTAAAAAACACTTAGGTGAAATTCAAGGCGTGAATGAATTTAAAGCAAATCAAATTTGCTCTCAAATCAATGATGCAAATGATTTTATAGGAGCGCTTCAAGTGCTTGATATGTCTTTAAAAAAAATAGAAAAAAGCATTCTAGAAAGAATAGATGAAAATTCAGATGATATGCAAAAAAGAACTCTTGATGCCACAGCATCACAACTTATACAAAACTGCTCTTTCATGGGAACAGCTCTTTTTGGAAATATTTTCAATGTTTATGTTGGTAAAAAACTTTTTGAATTTGAAATTGCTAATCCACTTTTAATTCTTCAAACAAGTAATTACGAAGGTGTATTGGCCTATATACAAGATAAAAGAGATGAAATAAAAATCATTCTATCAGAGTTAGCAACCGCAATCACCATGGGCGAAACTATAGATAATACTGGAATTTATAACTCTACAATGGATTTTAAAAATTTATTTAAATAAGAAATAGTAATCGTTTGTTCTCTTTAAGCAAATATAATATATTTTAGCTTAAAGAGATTTTCCAAACTCTTAAAAGAGAGTTAGGCTACGAATAAAAAGGGGAGGGAAATAGCCTAACCCAAAAGAGATCTTAAAAGATCTCTTTAAACCAAAATAAATATTTAGATAATTTAACAATTTTTATTAAATTATATAAACCATATTTATGTTTTAGTTTAATACGATGTGACATTTTATTCTAAAAACACTTAATCTGCTATAAAAATATCATTTAGTAACTTAAATTATTAAAGAATATTACTACAATATTATTTAAAAAATTTTAAATTTTTAGGATTTTAAGAAAAAAATATTATTTTTATAATTTAATATCATATCATAGAAAGAATTTCAGCACGCCCATTAATCACGGCAACACAATGTTCATAATGAGCCGCATTCAGCCCATCAATACTTCCAGCATCCCATTTTCCATTATAATGCTTTGGTGTTCCATCTTTTTGGCATATCATAGGCTCTATGCAAAACACCATTCCATTTTTAATTTTAGGGCCACTTTTTGCACTCGCACCTTTTTCTAAATAGTTTAAAATTTCAGGCTCTCCATGGGGCTTTCGTCCTATACCATGCCCGCAATATCCACGAAGCGGGACAAAACCTCTTGCATGGATAAATTCGCCTAAAGCAGCTGAAAGTTCCTTAAAACGCATTCCATCATGAATAATATCTATAGCATGATATAACGCATCTTTAGCACAAGAGATTAAAGCTTTATCAGTGGGTGAAACTTCTCCTATAGCAATAGTTCTTGCTGCATCCCCATAATACCCATCAATCAAACTTCCCACATCAAGACCTAAAATATCACCCTCTTTGATAATTTTATCATCTGGAATTCCATGGATACAAACTTGATTTAAAGATGTGCAAATGGCACCTGGAAAACCATAAAGTCCCTTAAATGATGGCTTGGCACCAAGGCTTAAAATATAATCTTCTGCCATTTTATCAATTTGTTTTAAGCTCATTCCTATTTTAATTTCATTCTCTAAAAAATTTAAAGTTTTTGCTACAATTTGATTTGCTATTCTTAATTTTTCTATTTCATCTGGTTTTTTCAATTCTATCATTTTATTTCCTTATAAATTTAGCCAAATTTTAGCAGTATTTTTTAAAGATTCAACATCGCTTGAAGCATAAAAATGTAATTTTGCTTTATGATTTTTCAAATCTATATTTTCTCTTTCTTTAAGAAATTCAACTATGGCATCTCCTGAATGAATTAATTTTGTTTTATCGCCAAAATACTTACTTAAAGAACGACCTAGTAAAGGGAAATGAGTGCAAGCGAGTATCAAAGCATCTGGAGTTGTGATATTTTTAAAATAATACTCCATAGCACTTTGCAAAAAATCTCCTTCAAAAATACCTTCTTCAACCATAGGCACAAAAAGCCCTGTAGCTAAAGCATTTATATTTGTATATCCTTGAGATAACAAACGCTTTTGGTATTCTTCGGATTTAATGGTTGCTTTTGTCGCAATGACTAAAATTTCTTTATTTTTATCATGCAAAGCTTTTATCGTTGCTTCAACCCCTGCATCAATTACACCATATACTGGAAAATGTGCTTTTGTCCTTAAAGCATCTAAAGCATAAGCACTAGCGGTATTACATGCAATGATAAGCATATCAATTTGAAATTGTTCAAAAAATTCCAATGCTTCAAGACAGAACTTTATAATAGTATCTTTATCTTTTACTCCATAAGGAACTCTTGCGGTATCTCCATAATAGATAATTTCATCAAAAAGTCTAGCTTCATAAAGAGATTTTAAAACGCTAAGCCCCCCTACCCCGCTATCAAATACACCTATTTTCACTTTAATACCTTCTTGCTCCTATATAACGAGCCTTCCAATAAGAACTATTTAGCTCGACTTCTTTTACTCCACCTTTAGTAGATAAATGTATAAATTTTCCCTTGCTCATATAAATACCAACATGCATACCATTTGGCCCTCTACCTGTCTTAAAAAATACCAAATCTCCTGTTTGCAATTTTGATTTAGAAACTTTTCTCCCAGAACCTAATTGAGTTTTTGTGGTGCGAGGTATGCGTATATTAAGCTGAGCTAATGCACTCTGTGTAAATCCTGAACAATCAGCACCTTTTTTAGTAGTTCCACCTAAAACATAAGGAGTTTTTTTCCATTCATGTGCTATAGTCTTAAGTTTTGTTTCTTTATTTGTATTATAAATTGGACGAGTATAGTTTAAATTCTGATAAAAACTACATCCGCTTATAAAGAATATAATCGTGATGATGAAAAAAATATGCCTCATCAATCCCCTTAAGATCGAGCAGCAAAGAATTTAAGATAAATAAAACCCCAAATCCCAGAACAAAATGAAGCTATGAGAATAGCTAAATTATCTGCATAATTAAAAATATCGCTAACTTCATACGCCAAGCCATCGATAAACAAACTCATTGTAAAACCAATACCTGTAAGTATACAAACCCCATAAAGTTGTTTCAAATTTGAACCTTGGGGCAAGGCTGCAAATTTAAAGCGAATTGCCAAATAAGAAAACAAAAATACACCCACTTGTTTACCCACAAAAAGCCCCAAGAAAATACCTATACTTACACCTGAAAAAATTGCTCCTATATCGATATTGGATAAATTTACCCCAGCGTTAGCAAAAGCAAATAAAGGCAAGATAACAAAAGCGAGCCAAAATTTTAGACTTTCATAGATTTCTTCTAAAAATGCTTCTCCATTTTTAGTTTGCATCGGTATAAAAAATGCTGTTATAATTCCAGCTAAAGTTGCATGCACACCACTTTTTAAAACACTAATCCAAAGAATAACTGAGCAAATAAAATAAAAAGACTTTCTTGTTATTCCTAAAATATTTAAAACAAGCATTGCCAAAATAGCAATTCCTGCAACGACAAAAGCAGCTATTGATAATTTTGTCGTATAAAAAATAGCTATAATTAAAATAGCACCCACATCATCAAAAATAGCCAAAGAAAGTAAGAAAATTTTTAAACTTGATGGAATATGCTTGCCACACATCATTAAAATCGCTAAGGCAAACGCTGTATCTGTAGCTGTAGGTATAGCCCAACCTTTTAAAGTATAAGCATCTCCTATATTTACCAAAGCAAACAACATCGCAGGTATAAGTATACCCCCTAAAGCAGCCATAAAAGGTAAAACAATATTTTTAGGATTTTTAAAATCCCCATGCAAAAATTCCTTCTTAAGCTCAAGCCCTATAGCAAAGAAAAATATAGATATAAGCCCATCATTTATCCAAAGTAAAAAAGGCTTGTTAAGCTCAAATTCACCTACACTAAATCCGACTTTTAAATTTAGAAATTCTCGATAATGTTCGCTAAAAGACCCGTTTTGCACAAGCAAAGCAAGCAAAGTACAAACTATAAGTAAAACACCACCAAAAGCCTCGTTTAAAACTAAAGTTTTTAATTTATGTACTATATTATTCATTTAACAATCTTAAGATAAATAAAACCAACAATGGCACTTAAAAAACTTGCTATTAAAATAGCAAGTTTATCCGCATGTTCAAAAATATCACTATTTTTATAAGCCAAACCATCAATAAACAAACTCATCGTAAAACCAATGCCTGTTAAAATACATATACCATAAAATTTTCCATATTTAATATTTTCAGGTAGTTTTGCAAGCTTAAGTTTGATAGCAATAAAACAAAAAGTAAAAACACCTAGTTGCTTTCCTAAAAATAATCCTAGAATAATTCCAAGGCTTACAGGCGAAAATACCGAACCAAGATGCATATCTCTGATATCAATCCCAGCATTAGCAAAAGCAAATAAAGGCAAGATAAAATAAACCACCCAAGGATTTAAATCCTTAAGAACTTCATGCAAATAAGGTTTTTTATTTTTTGTATCAAGCGGTATAAATAAAGAAATAATCACACCAGCCAAAGTCGCATGTACTCCACTTTTAAGCATAGCTATCCACAATACAACACCTACTAACACATACAAAGAAAGATGGGTGATGTGATAATAATTTAACAAAAGCAGAGCAAATATACAAAACAAACAAATAATAATCGCCAAAGCTGAAAGCTGATCTGTATAAAATAAAGCAATAATAACAATAGCACCCAAATCATCAAAAATAGCTAAAGAAAGTAAAAAAAGCTTTAAACTTGTAGGAATTTTATTTCCTAAAAGCATCAAAATACCCACTGCAAAAGCTATATCGGTTGCTGTAGGTATTGCCCAACCTTTCATAGCAAAATCATGGGAATAATTAATAGCAGCAAAAATTAAAGCAGGAGTAATCATACCCCCCAAAGCTCCAAATATAGGTAAAGATACAGCTCTTATATTTTTAAGCTGTCCGCGTAAAATTTCATATTTTAACTCAAGCCCTATACATAGAAAAAATATAGCTATCAAACCATCATTTATCCATAAATCCAACGATTTTGAAATTTGAAAATGATCAAATCCTACTGTAAAATTAGCATGAAAAAAATCTGTATAAATAACACTTAAGGAAGAATTTTTACATAATAAGGCTAAAAATGTAAAAAATATAAGCAAAATACCAGGGAAAGTTTCACTTAAAACCATCTTCTTTATCATTTGCATCCTTGCTCCTAAATAAATATTATAAAAAATTTAATACGATAAATAAAATGGCAAAATTATAACGAAAAAATACTAAAGAAATAATTATTTAAAAAAACAAGCCCAAGATACCAAAAAGTTCTTAAGCTTGTTCTTAAGATATTTAAGCGTAAATATCCAAACCACTAGAGCTAGAAACTTGTGGAGCGGAGGCTTGAGAGACACCTTCCATACCTTCGATGAGTTCATTCATCAATGCCTCGTTTGTGTCCATAGATTTTTTCAAAACTGAAGTATTAACAGCAGTCATTAAATTAGCATTACCCATAGAAACATCTGAAACCATATCATCCTCCTTTTAGATTGAGTCTTAAGACTTTATTTAAATCGGATGATATTTTTAAAACTTAATATTTTTTACTAAACTTTTTAAAATTTTTCAAGGAAGCCAATATCTGAAATTAAAAATCATAAATTTTTAAGATAAAATCCTATTTTAAAAATTTTTACACTATGAAACAATAAGCAAAATATAAATGGTTGATACTTTTAGAAGCAAATGAAATAGATAAAATTTTACTTCAATAAATTTAAGTTTTATCTTATTTATACGATTTATAATATAATCTAAAAATTACAACTTAAAGAAAAAAATAAAAAATATCTTAAGTTTAGTAAACATTGCAAACTAAGAGGTTAATGAAATGATACTGATGACACCTTGTGGCGTTATAGATACCACAAATTTTGGCAAAAGTGAAGTAAATAGGCAAACTATAAACTTTTCTTTAAAATTTCAAGAAAAAAAGAAAAAGTAGAAGCTAAAGCTGAGAAAGAAGCAAATAAAGACAATAGCGATTCTACAAACATAGATATCAATAAAAAAGATAAACTTTTGGATATATCTGCTTAATCTAAAATATGCTATAACCATCTCCTTGAAGAATACACAATAAATGATTTTTTGATTTTTATTAAGCTTTTAAAACATCAAAAAAGGAAAAATTAAAAATACAAAAACAATATCCCAAAGTGCATAGCTTAAAAGAAAGCCTTGCGATACTTAAAAACAACCCATATTAAATCACAAAAATAAGATATATTTAAAAATTTATTAAAATATATCTTAAATATAATTAATAAAAAATATTATCGATACAAAAGCTTATTTTTTAGTTCTATTTAAGATTTTTAATATTATACTAGCCATTATTTATTTTGATAATAAATATTATTTTTATCAAAAACCAAGGATAATGATAATGAAAATTTTTAAAATTATATTTTTAATTATAAGTATTTCTTTATCAAGCTCAGCTTTTGCTAGAGTAGATGATTATATTAATGAAGCAAATCTTATCAAAGACATGCTAAAACAAAGCATAGAAACTTACAAAAAGGGTGATAATCTAGGTGCTAAAAAGCTTAGCGAAGATGCGTATTTTCAACATTTTGAAAATATGGAAGGCCCTATAGGAAGAAACATAGGAAGAAAAGCCATCACCATGGAGCGTAAATTTGTAAATTTGCGTCGTATGTATAAAGATGAAGCTCCTTTGACACAAATTAATGCTTTAATTGATAGTCTTTATTATGATCTTGATGAAGTAGCCCCAATCTTACAAAATGGATATCGTTTAAAAGCAGAAGCAAGCGATACAAACTATGATAAGGCTAAAGCTGAAAAATCAAGCCTAGAAGCCAATGCCAAACGCGAAGCTGATGCAGAAGCTTTAATCGCACAAATGATGGGCGTGGATAAAAAAGATTTAGCACAAAGTTCTTTAACCACCCAAGCTCCTATACCTGCAAACGACGACACAAGCAAACTTACAGATGATAATGCAAGCGCTGATTTACAAGCTGCCGCTGCAATGGACGCAAGATTGCAATTTATACTAGATAATATCTCTACCAAATTTTCACAGGCTGCTAATGCTTTTAAAGAAAAAAACTACCAAGCTAGTAAAGATTTTTTAAATGATGCCTTATTTAGTGATTATCGCAATACCAAAGTAGAAATTTTAGTAAATAAATTTACCAAAGCAGGAAACGATCAAAAAATTCAACAAGCCATACGCACCCTTATACGCCAAATCAACGATGCAAAAATAGATGAAAAAGACTTAAGAGATGACTTAGATAACATAGAAGAACAAATTTTTGATGTTTTCTTGCAAATTCCAAATTCAGAACTTTCAAGTTTGCAAATTTCAGGCTTTAATGATGAAACAAAAGGCAAAGATTATGCCAAAGTTTCTAATGATATCAAACTTGCTTTAGATGGAATTTTAAAAAATTATGATGGCTTTAGTGCTTCTATAGTAGATGATTTACAAGGAATTTATCTAGATATTTTTGAAGCAAGCGGTATGGAAAATAAAATCGGTGCTGTAGATAGCGGCTTAAAACTTAAAATAGAAAGTTTATTTTCCAAAGGTGTGGCACTGATTAAAGCAAGTGCAGATAAAAAAGAGCTTGAATCTACTTTTAATGACTTAGAACAACTCATAGCAAGCAGTGTGGATAAAATTCAAGATTCTACTCCTTATTCGCTGTTTATATGGGCTTTAAGTATTATTTTGCGTGAAGGCTTGGAAGCTTTGATTATCGTTGTAGCCATTGTTTCTTATCTTGTACAAAGTGGCAACAAAAATCGTTTAAATATCGCCTATAGTGCTCTTTTTACAGGAGTGATTTTAAGTTTTGTTACCGCTTTTGGAGTTTCTTGGCTATTCAAAGAAAATGCAGGACAAAGTAGAGAGCTTATAGAGGGTATTGCCATGCTTATAGCCGTATTACTACTCTTTTATGTGGGCTTTTGGCTACTTTCAAACGCACAAAATAAAAAATGGACAAGCTTTATCAAACAAGGTGCTATAGATGCTATATCAAACAATAGTGCAAAAACCCTTTGGATCACCGTATTTTTAGCTGTTTATAGAGAAGGTGCAGAAACTGTGCTTTTTTATCAAGCCTTGCTTTTTGATGCTAAAACAAGCACTGATTTTGGTGCTGTTTTTGGCGGGCTTGGACTTGGAATTTTAATACTTATTGTTTTATATTTTCTTTTAAAAGCAGGAGCCATTCGCATACCTGTAAAACAATTTTTCTATATCACTTCTTACATTATTTTTTACATGGTTTTTGTTTTTACAGGCAAAGGCATAGCTGAACTCATAGAAGGAAAAGTCATTATTCCTAGTCTTATACCTATGAATTTTGAACCGATTTTATGGCTTGGAATTTATCCTTACTATGAAACTTTAATCCCCCAATTTATAGTTTTGACAATGCTAATTATTGGCATTTTGATAACAAAACAAATTTCAAAAAAAGGAGTAAAATCATGATAAAAAAAGTTTTATCAGTAGTTGCTGCAGCTGCGGTTATTAGTACAAATTTATTTGCAGGCGAAGTGCCAATTGGCGATCCAAAAGAACTTAATGGTATGGAAATAGCCGCTGTTTATTTACAACCTATTGAAATGGAGCCAAGAGGTATTGATCTAGCTGCGTCTTTAGCAGATATTCATCTAGAAGCTGACATTCACGCACTTAAAAACAATCCAAATGGTTTTCCAGAAGGTTTTTGGATGCCTTATTTAACTATAGCTTATGAACTTAAAAATACCGACACAGGTGCAATTAAACGCGGAACTTTGATGCCTATGGTGGCTGATGATGGTCCTCACTATGGTGCAAATATTGCTATGGAAAAAGATAAAAAAGGTGGCTTTGGCGTAGGAAATTATGAACTTACTTTTTATATCTCAAATCCAGAAAAACAAGGTTTTGGACGCCATGTTGATGAAGAAACAGGCGTGGGTAAGTGGTTTGAACCTTTTAAAGTAGATTATAAATTCAAATACACAGGCACGCCAAAATGATTTTACACTCGGATTTTCCGAGTGTTTAAATATTTTTATTTTTATTTGAAAAATTAAAATAACAATGTTTAAAGAGTAAATTATGAGTATATATTTTGTGCATTTTCTTATCAGTGTTTTACCACTAAGTATTTTAATGGCCTTTATCGCTTCTGATAAAAAATATATTTTTAAAAGTTTTTTAGTAGTTTTTTTGGGCTTTTTATTTGGATATTTTGCTTTTTTTATCGCAGCACAATTTTTAAAAACCGAAAATTTAATCTTTAATTTTGATTTTGTTTTTATAGGTTTATTGCTAGTAAGCTTTATATTTTATTTTTGGAAAAAAATTGAAATTTTAAATTTTATTTTATTGGGAATTTTAAGTTTTTGCACCGCTTTGCATTATTATTTTTTAAGTCAAGATTTCCCTATTTTTACTAGCTCTTTAATCGATAGCGAAGGTATAAGTTCTTTAGGTTTTATTGCTTTAGCCTTGCTTGTTTGTATTTTGATTTTCTTCTTTTTAAAATGGCAAAAAAATTTTAATCAAAAAACAAGCTTTATGCTGTTTTTACTGCTTATCCTTATAGAAAGCGATAAAGCTCTAGCCAATATCTTGCTTACTTTAATGCGAAATTCCATCATAGAAACTCATACTTTTTTGGTGAGTTTTGTAGGAAAAAGTAATTATTTTGGCGTTTTTGGAATTTATATTTATTTAATTTTCATCGCTTTTTTAGCATTCTTAAGCTTAAAAATTCGCAAAAAAAATATAAACAAAAAACAAATTTTAGATATAAATTATCGCAAAAACGAAGCTAAAACAAGTCTTATTAATCGTTATTTTTCCAGCGTTTTTATCTCCTGTGTTATAAGTTTTTGCATTATTTTATACTTTTTTATGGTAAGCTCTAAGCCTTTAATCATAGATGAGCCTAAAGAAATTTTACCCGATAAGAATGGCAAATTTATCTTTGATATAGCTCTTTTAAGGGACAACAAACTCCACCGCTTTGCTTATATCAGTGCTGAAGGCAAAGTGATAAGGTTTTTTCTTATCAACAAAAGAGAAGATAGGGATTCCCCTGTAGCTGTTTTTGATGCTTGTATGATTTGTGGAGATATGGGCTATATCAAAAAAGATGGACAACTTATTTGCATTTCTTGCAATGTGCGTATTTTCTTGCCTAGTGTAGGCAAAAGCGGAGGTTGCAATCCTATCCCACTCAAATACGAATACGATGGTAAAAAAATCACCATAGATGTTAAAGATGTAATAGCAGGATCTAATTATTTTAGTCAAATCAAAGAAATTGAAGTGCAAGATCCTGTATCAAAAACAAAGGTTATAAACACCCAAGCTCCTTTTTCTTATAGCTATAAAGGGATTACTTATTATTTTTCAAATCAAAACAACTATGAAGAATTTAAAAAAGATCCTACAAAATATGTAGAAGAAAACGAAGCCCAATTTTTAATCCAAAGGAGAAATGATGTTGGCTAAAATGATTTTTAACTCTATATTTAAAAACAAAATTCAAAAATTTTTAGCCTTTCTTACTTGTTTTTTAGCCACGCTTTTGCTCTCTACTATGCTAAATATTACCCTAAGTATAGGCGATGAAGTAACTAAACAACTCAAAAGTTATGGCTCTAATATCCTTGTTTTACCCAAAGGCTCAAGTCTTAGTATAGAAATAGGTAATGAACTTTATGAACCCTTAAAAAACAAAAACTACCTAGAAGAAAAAAATTTATATATGATTAAAGACATTTATTGGCGTAACAACATCACCGCACTTGCTCCTTTTTTAGAAGGTAAAATCACAATTGAAAACTCCCAGCAAAAAGCACTTATTTATGGCACTTATTTTCAAAAAGCCATAAAAATTAAAGATGATGATGATTTTATCACAGGTATAAAAAGTCTTTATCCTTATTTAGCAGTCCAAGGAGAATGGGCAAAAGATGATAGCAATGAAATCATGCTAGGCGAAGACTTTGCTAAAAACAATAAATTAAAATTAGGAGATACTATCAAACTCATAGGAGAAAACAATCAAAGCAAAGAAGCAAAAATCGTAGGTATTTTGCTTCATGCCAATCCTAAAATGTCAAATAAAATCATCGCTCCTTTAAATTTAGCTCAAGATTTACTCAACAAACAAGGACTTTACTCAAGTGCAGAAGTAAGAGCTTTTACCATACCTGAATCAGCCCTTTCTGAAAAAGTGCGTCGCATGGGCGAAGAAAAATTAGATCAATTAGAATATGACAAATGGTATTGCTCAGCCTATGTAGGCTCAATCGCTAGTCAAATTAGCGATGGCTTACCAGGTGCTGATGCAAAAGCTCTAAATGCTATAAGCGATGCTCAAAGCTTGGTGGTTAAAAAGATCCAATCCTTAATGGGCATTACTTGCATTATTTGTCTTATTGTTGCAAGTATTGCGATTTCAAGTCTAATGAGTTCTGAAATTCATCGTAGAAAAAAAGAAATAGGACTTTTAAAAGTACTTGGTGCTAATACTTTTCAAATTTATCTCATCTTTGCTGGTGAAAATTTAATCGTAGCTTTATTTGCTGCTTTATTTGGATTTATTTTTGGCACAGCACTTTCTCAAATCATCAGCCTTAGTATTTTTGGATATTTTATTGATATAGCCTTTATAGCTTTACCTTTAAGCTTTATTTTTGCAGGACTTATTGCCTTACTAGGTTGCTTGCTTCCTATAAAAAATATCACACAACTTTCAGCTGCAGGAGTGCTTTATGGTAGATAAGTTTTTCCTTAATGAACTTTTTAAAAGCATTAACTTTTCTTATCAAAGACTTTTTATTATAGTTTTAAGTGTTTTTATAGGAGCACTTACTTGCTCAGCTTTTTTAAATATTTATTTTGATATTGACACCAAACTTTCTAAAGAATTAAAAGCTTATGGAGCAAATGTAATGATAAGCCCTAAACAGGATGAAAATTTTATCTCCAATGCTGAGTATGAAAAAATAAAAGAAATTTTAAAGGCTAGAGCTTTAACTCCTTTTTTGTATGATTTTTTAAATTTAGGCAGTACAAGCGGAGTAGTTTTAGGCACTGATTTTAGGGCTTTAAAAATCACTAAACCTTTTTTAGAAGTTAAAGAAGGAAGCTTTTCTCTAAATGATTTTGATGAAAATTCAGCCTTTTTAGGAGTTAATTTAGCCAAGCAACTAGGCCTAAAAACAGGCAATGAACTTCAAATTTACAATCCAAACAATGGAAAAAGCATAAAACTTACCATAAAAGGCATACTTTCAAGCAATGATGAATTTGATAGCATTGTTTTAGCCCCTTTAAGCGTGGTGCAAAATTTAAGCGATAGAGCCGGTATTAACTATGCTAATGCTGTAGTTTATGGAAATTTTGATGAAGTTAAAGCCAAAACACAAGCAATCAACAATGAATTCATCGATGCAAAACCTATATCTTCAGTATCCTTAAGTGAAGGTTTAGTACTTGGAAAAATCAAAGCTTTAATGTTTTTAATCATACTTGTAGTATTGATCATAGTCACTACTAGCGTTAATACAACTTTAAGCTCTATTATATTTTCTCGCAAAAAAGAAATCGCACTGCGTTTAGCCTTGGGTGCGAAAAAAAGTGAAATTTTTAAACTTTTTGCTAGTGAATGCTTTATAGTAAGTTTTTTTGCTAGTTTAATCGGAGCTTTTTGTGGGATATTTTTAGCCAATGTCTTTGGTTATTTGATTTTTAATTCTAGTATTGATTTTAGATTTATAGCTGTTTTTATAGCCTTAATCATTTCTTTGATTTTTGCCTTTTTGGCTGCATTTTTTCCTATAAAAAGAGCATTAAAAATCAATGTGTGTGAAAATTTGAAAGGTGAATGATGAAAAAAGAACTTATTAAAATAAACAACTTAAATAAAGAATTTGGCAAAGTTAAAGCCTTAAACAATATCAACTTAAGCGTCTATGAAGGAGAATGGCTTGCCATCATGGGTCCATCAGGAAGTGGAAAATCAACGCTTTTAAACATACTATCACTCATGGATACTCCAAGCTCTGGGGAGTATATCTTGGATAATGAAAACCTAGAGCAAATGGATGAGGAGCAAAAAATCACCTTGCGTCGTGAAAAAATAGGACTTGTCTTTCAACAATTTCATCTTATCCCCTATCTTAACGCCTTAGAAAATGTTATGCTTTCTCAGTATTATCACTCAAGCGTAGATGAAGAAGATGCTAAAATGGTTCTTGAAAAAGTAGGACTTTCGCATAGACTCACTCATTTACCTAGCCAATTAAGTGGCGGAGAGCAACAAAGAGTTTGCATAGCAAGAGCTTTGATTAATAACCCAGAGCTTTTACTCGCAGATGAACCCACAGGAAATTTAGATGAAGCCAATGAACAAATCGTTCTTCAAACCTTGCAAAAATTAAAAAATGAAGGCAAAACCATAGTTTTAATCACACACAATCCTGATTTAGCCAAATTCGCAGATCGAACCCTTATCTTACAACATGGGGTGTTAAAATGAAAAAAAACCTTTTAATCTTAAGCATTTTGTTCTTGCTCAATGCTTGTTCTTTTGAAAATTCAAAAGATACTGGAAAAGTTGGAGAAAAAAGCGCTGAAATTTCAGCTAAAGATACCTTAGGAAAAGCTGTAAAACTTGCTGATGATAATACAAGTTTAAAAGTCTTAGTCTTTTTTCAAAATGGTTGCCCTTCTTGCTTAAAAGAACTCCCTTCTTTAGATGAATTCATACAAAATCACCCCAATAAAATCAGTGTTTATGCTATAAATTCCATCGATAATGCCAATGTGGTTAAAGTTTTAGCCGAACAATTTGACTTTAAAAATGTAAAAGTTTTAAAAGACGATCTTAAAATCACCAATGATCGTTACGCTGTGTTTGCAACCCCTACTACCATCATCATTAAAGATGGGATGATAAAAGATAGAATTTTAGGAGAAAAACCATGGGAATTTTTCGAATCCAAGCTTATTTCTTTGCTTTAATCATAGCTTTATTTTTTGTAGCTTGTGATAGTGGAGAAAATTTTAAAGCTTTAAATAGTGATAAAACCTATAATTTTGCCTACAATGGTTTTGAAAAAAGCCTAAAACTAAATGATAAAGCACAAAATTTTGCCTTAATATTTTTCACAAAAGATTGTGGAGTTTGTAAAGAACAAATTCCTATTTTACAGAATTTGGCTAAAAATTATGATTTTAATATCTTTGTGGTTTTAGGTGATGCAAATGATGCAAATGATGCAAAAGCTTGGGCTGATGAAAAAGGTTTATCTAATTTAGCAATGTTTTATGAAAAAAGAGCAGCTAAATACCTTTCAAGTGCCATTGGGGAAATATATGGAGTGCCTGTGCTTAGTTTTTTCAAAGAAGGAAAAATGGATGAAAAATTCATAGGCTTAACTCCTTATAGCATACTTGAAAAAGAAATCAAAAAAGTAAAAAGCTAAGAATTTACTTTAAAGCTTTTTATCTCCTATAAAATATCCATAAAGCTCATAGCTTCCATCTTTTTTCATCAAAATTACAGGATATTTTTCACTATAACCTTGTTCCATTCCTGGGCTTCCTTGCGGCATGCCAGGAGCTGAAATTCCTATAACATCTTTAGGTTTGTTTTCAAGCAACCATGCTATAGCACTTTCAGGAACATGCCCTTCAATAGCATAGCCTTCGATCACACCCGTATGGCAACTTTGATACTCATCTTTTATACCCATTTTTTCTTTGATTTTAAGAAAATCATTGGTTTTGTGAACACTAACCTCATAACCCTTAGCTTTCATATAATCAGCCCAAAGATCACAACAGCCACAAGTAGGACTTTCATAAACTTGTATTTCCTTAGCTTGCGTAAGAGTGAGTAAAAAAAGAATGGTTAAAATTATTTTTTTCATAATTGCTATCCTAAGTAAAAAATATATAATAATACTTTTATAAAGTTAATACCATCACATTTTTAACACTAAAAATGAATTTACAAAAATTTAATCAAGAAAAAGATTTTTAATGAGTGCTGATTTTGTCTTTACAGTAAAGATATAAAAGATAAAACGATTTAAAAAACTAGAAATTTTTAACTTAAAAAGCTTAAAATTTAGATATACTTTATACTTACTATGTTTTTTCATAGTATGTTCTAATAGTGGATTTCCACTAAGAGTGAAAACTCAAGGCGGATTTTTATTTGCAATATTTACTTAATAGAATAATTATGATCGCTTGTTCCTCCACATAAATACCCCTTCTTATCAAAACTTGCAATTTCGCAAGAAAGAGTAGAGAGCTTAGCTCTTTTACCATCACTAGTTAATATAAGAACTGTCTTATAATAAACATATTTGCTTTTATCTAAATATTCTTTTTATATTATAGCTTGAGTTGAATTATATTCTTTTGGATCAACTTTTGCAACAATATCTGCTTCATAAAAAGTTGCCTTTTTAAAAAGTGGCTGATCTATAATTGGTTTGATACTCTCTTGGAAATATTTGTTTTGCATTTCGCTTGCTGAAACTGGAACTAAATTTTTTATTAATAACTATCAAATCTGCAAATGCTGACACATTTAAAGCAACTAAAGCTGCTAAAGCTAAAGCTAATTTTTTCATTTTAATCTCCTTGAATTGAATTTTGTATATTTTAATTATTTTTCAAATCTTTTGCAAGATAATTTTTAAATTTATCTAAATTAAATTTGCATTTTATCTAACAATCATAAGAAATTTTAAAATGAAATAAAAATTTATGAGAAATCAACTCTTGTTTGAAAATGATAAAAGTAAGTGGTGCGGATGAAAGGACTTGAACCTTCACGCATTGCTGCACCAGATCCTAAGTCTGGCGTGTCTGCCAATTTCACCACATCCGCTAAAGTGGTACGCCCAAGAGGATTCGAACCTCTGACCTACGGCTTAGAAGGCCGTTGCTCTATCCAGCTGAGCTATGAACGCATATAAAATCTTGGTGGTGCGCCCGATAGGAATCGAACCCATAACCTACAGATCCGAAGTCTGTCGCTCTATCCAGTTGAGCTACGAGCGCTTAGTGGGGTGAGTGATGGGAATTGAACCCACGACCCTCAGGACCACAATCTGATGCTCTAACCGACTGAGCTACACTCACCATTTTGTATAAATTTATAAAAAATGGTCGGGGTGAAAGGATTCGAACCTTCGGCCCCTTGGTCCCAAACCAAGTGCGCTAACCAGACTGCGCTACACCCCGAATAAATAAAAGGAAATATTTTATCACAAAATAATTTTAAAGTCAAGGATTTTCATCTCTTATTCTTAAAAAAACCGGAAAGCGAGGTAAGGAATTTTTGGTCAATCCATTAAATTTATAAGTCACAATACTACCAATTTTTGGAGGATTTTTTCTATCTTCATCTTTTAAACCACTGCCGATTTTAATGATTTGTCCATTAGGCATTTTACAAAGTAAGGCACCTACTTGATTTTCAAATTTACCCTTGCCCTTGCGAAATCCTACTAACTCACACTCTGCATCATCATAGGGTTTTAATTTCATAGCATTTTTACTTCTGCCTTTTTCATAAGGACTTAAATTTTTGCGTATGACAATACCTTCACCTTGATTTTTTATAATGCTTTCGTAAAATTGATTTAAATTATTTTGATTTTCAACTGGAATTTGAGGAATAATTTTTATATAGGCACTAGGATATTTTTGCAAATACTCTTCTAAAACAGCCAAACGATTTTTAAGGGTGCAAGTAGAAATTTTAAATTCTTCGCAAGCATTTGGCACATCAAAAATATTATAAGTTACTTCCTTCCATAAGGTCAAATTGCTATCGCCACTACGAATTAAAGCTGAAATTTCATCAAATTTATTTCTTGCTATCCAAAGCTCACCATCAATAGTAAAAGGAGGGAAATTTTTTGTAAAAAAGTCAGGAGTTTTTATTTTGTAATTTTGGCGAGTTTTTAGATATTTTCCATCCCAAATTCCACGCACCCCATCGAGTTTTTCGCTCATCAAATAAGTATTAAAATCTTTAGAGTTAAAATCTTGCTTATCGAATTTGCTAAGAAGTAAAATTTCATTAGCAAAAACTAAACAAGCACAACATATTAAAAAAACAAACCTCATCAAAGCAGATTAATCATATATCCAGTTGCATCTTTTTGAATATTATAATTATAAGTTCCATCAAGATATATTACAAGTCGATAATATCCTTTATGAGATCCAAAGTCTATGCGTTTAAAAATAGAATTGCTAAGGCGTATGTTTTTTGTAGGGCTAATCAAATTAGATCTAAAATCTATAACGATTTTGCTTGGATTTCCTACTGAAAAATCTGTGATCATTTCATCACTAGTGTTAAGTTTTATTTTGTTTTTATAAACCGCGTAAGAAATAAAATCATAAATCTTTGCAACCTGTAAAGGTATTTCAACATTAGCTGTTGAGTTTGATTCTTGTTTAGAGCTATTTTTTTCAGGTATAGTAACTGAAACATCAAGTACTTTTGAAGGATCAGGGCTTTTAAATCTTGATATAGTATAAGTATCGTGCCAATCAATACTTTTATTGACATCTAAATCGATCTTATCTTCACTTCCGTCTAAATTGATATAATTAAAAGTGATGCTTTTTAAAATTCTTGCACTAGAATTAAATTTAACTTCCTCTTTTTGAAATTCAGGTGGAGCAACCAAGGTTATATTTTGATCTGTCTTGAAAGGATTTTCATCAGCATATAAAAGAGAGGTAAAAATAAAAAATATTGCCAAAATTCTAGTTTTCATTTGGGTATAATCCTTTTAATTCAAAATAATCTTTTTGTGCTTTAGCATTTTGTTCTTTGAGCAAAATAATCTTTTTATTAAGCTCTTCTTTGGTATTTTCTAAGCTTAATAAAGTATCTAAAGAATACTGCCCAAAAAACATATTGCCAAAATAAATCGCTCCAATTACAACAAGAAAAGCCCAAAAAATCATTTTTATAACATGGGTATAAAAACTTTTTTTTCTTGTGCTTTCGTCGTATTCTTTAAGTAAATCACTCAGAGCTTTTCTCCTAAGTATTCATCGCTTTCAAGTTCAATTTCAAGTAAGCGATTGTATTTTGCGGTTCTTTCACCTCTTGCTAGGGCTCCTGTTTTGATTTGTCCTGTATTTAAAGCTACAGCAAAATCTGCTATAAAAGCATCTTCACTTTCGCCACTTCTATGACTCATCACACATTTATAGTTATTTCTTTGCGCTAAACGCACAGTTCTCATAGTTTGGGTAATAGTTCCGATTTGATTTGGTTTAATAAGCACAGCATTTGCCATTTTTTTGATGATGCCTTCTCTTAAAATATCTTCATTAGTTACAAATAAATCATCGCCTACAAGCTGAATTTTATTGCCCAATTTTTCAGTAAGCTTGATCCAACCTTCAAAGTCATTTTCAGCTAAGCCATCTTCGATACTGCAAATTGGATATTTTGCACAAAGTTCTACATAGCGTTCGATCAAATCCTCACTTGAAAAAGCCTTGCCTTCCATGTGATATTTGCCATCTTTGAAAAATTCTGTACTTGCTACATCAAGAGCGATTTTTACACGATTTTCATAACCTGCTTTTTTGATACAAGTCATTAAAAGATCGATAGGTTCTGTGTTGTTAGCTAAATTTGGAGCAAAACCGCCTTCATCACCTAAAGCCGTAGAATGTCCAGAATTTGCGAGTTCTTTTTTTAATATCGCATAAATTTCACAAACTGAACGCAAAGCTTCTTTAAAACTGGTAAAACCGAAAGGCATGATCATAAATTCTTGAAAATCTACATTGTTGTTTGCATGAGCACCGCCATTTATGATATTACACATTGGTACAGGTAAAATGCTCGCATTTGCACCACCTAAGTAGCGATACAAAGGCATTCCCAAAGCAGCCGCAGCCGCACGAGCTGTTGCCATGGATACGCCTAAAGTCGCATTTGCACCTAAATTTGAGTAATTATTTGTTCCATCAAGCTCACGCAAAGTATCATCAAGTTGAATTTGATTAAAAGCATCTAGTCCTAAAATTTCATCTGCAATGCTCTCATTGATATTTGCAACAGCTTTTAAAACGCCTTTTCCGCCAAATCTTTCATCATTATCACGCAATTCTAAGGCTTCTTTTGAACCTGTACTTGCACCACTTGGAACTATGGCCGCACCTACACTTCCATCGCTTAGCGTAACTTCGGCTTTTACGGTTGGATTTCCTCTGCTATCAAGAACTTCATAGGCTCTAACATCTTCAATTACTAACATTATTCTTCTCCTTCGTCATCTTCGCTACCGCTGATCATACCTTCTATTCCCATAGAATTTTGAATCGCTTTTGTGATTTCATCTGCAATTTCAGGGTTTTCTTTTAAGAAAGCTTTTGAATTTTCTCTACCTTGTCCAAGTTTTTTATCTTTATAAGAAAACCACGCACCACTTTTATCTACGATATCAAGTTTTACACCATAATCGATCAATTCACCTTCACGGCTTAAACCCTCTCCAAACATCACATCAAATTCAGCTTGTCTGAATGGAGGAGCAACTTTATTTTTAACTACTTTTACTTTAACGCGGTTTCCTATAGGTTCTTCGTTTTGTTTTAAGGTTGCTACTTTTCTAACATCTAAACGCACAGAAGCATAAAATTTTAATGCATTTCCACCTGTTGTGGTTTCAGGAGTACCATAACCCATAGCACCGATTTTCATACGAATTTGGTTGATGAAAATTACTGTGGTATTCATTTTATGAACTATACCTGTAAGTTTTCTTAGAGCTTGAGACATAAGTCTTGCTTGAAGTCCTACATGTTGATCGCCCATATCGCCTTCAATTTCTGCTTTTGGGGTAAGTGCTGCAACGCTATCTACTACAATAAGATCTACTGCACCACTTCTTGCTATAGTTTCTACAATTTCTAAGGCTTGCTCTCCAAAATCAGGTTGAGAAACATACAAATCATCTGTATTTACACCTAAATTTTTAGCATATTTCACATCAAGTGCATGTTCTGCATCGATAAAAGCACAAACCCCACCTGCTTTTTGGCATTCTGCGATAATGTGTAGAGTTAGAGTAGTTTTACCTGAACTTTCAGGCCCATAAATTTCTATAATTCTTCCTTTTGGAACACCGCCTATACCTAAAGCAAGATCAAGTCCAACTGAACCTGTGCCTATGCTATCGATTTGCTCGACTTCTTTATCCCCTAGTCTTAAGATAGTGCCTTTTCCAAAGGTTTTATCTAAACTTTTTAGGGCAGCGTCTAGAGATTTTCTTTTATTATCATCCATAACTTTCCTTAAAATTCTAAAGATTTTTGGCTAGAATTCTAACAAAATAAAATTAAATAATGATTTATTTTGCTAGAATTAAAGCAAAGATTTACAAGGAAGCATAGATGAAAAAAATTACTATTGCACATTCTCCTGATGCTGATGATATTTTTATGTATATGGCTATTAAATTGGGGTGGATAGGGAATGATTTTGCTTATGAAAATACAGCTTTAGATATACAAACTTTAAATGAATTTGCCTTGAAAAATGAATTTGATGCTACGGCTATTTCTTTTGGGCTTTATCCTTTAATTGCTTCTGAGTATGCGCTTTTAAGCACAGCAGTGAGTTTTGGTGAAGGTTATGGGCCAAAACTCATCAAGAAAAAAGACACGCATTTAAAAAGAAATTTTAAAGTCGCTTTGAGTGGAGCAAATACCACCAATGCTTTGATTTTTCGTATGAAATACCCTGAAGCAAGAATTATTTATAAGAATTTTTTAGACATTGAAAATGCAGTTTTAAGTGGTGAAGTAGATGCAGGAGTTTTGATCCATGAAAGCATTTTAGAATTTGATCAAAGTCTTTGCGTGGAAGCAGAACTTTGGGATATATGGCTTGAATTTGCTAAAGAAAATTTACCTTTGCCTTTAGGTGGAATGGCTTTGCGTCGCTCTTTGCCTTTAAGCGATGCGATTAAGATCGAAAGAGATTTAACCAATGCTGTAAAAATTGCCGATGCAAATCGTAAAATTTTAGCCCCCATGCTTATGGAAAGAAAACTTATCCGTGTTAATGAAGAAAAACTTGATACTTATCTTAATTTATATGCCAATAAAAACTCTATTAGCATGAATCAAACTCAACTTTTAGCTGTAGATACGCTTTTTAAACTAGGATATGATTATAAATTTTATGATAAAATCATACATGTAAATGATTATCTTATCCCTAGCGAATACGAAGAAGCTAGAAATTCTTAAAAAGGATAAAAATGGACGAAAGTACCTTAGTTGCTCTTGGAGTGCAAACCTTTAAAATCACACTTTTACTTTCCTTGCCTATGCTTTTAGCAGGGCTTATTGCAGGGCTTGTAATCAGCATTTTTCAAGCAACTACACAGATTAACGAAATGACACTTTCTTTTGTTCCTAAAATCATCTTGGTTGTAGTTATTTTAATCTTTTTAATGCCTTGGATGACTACAACTATGATTGATTTTACTGAGAATATACTAAATCAAATTCCAACTTTTATCAAATGATCATTGATTTTAAAAAATACTCTTCTGTGCGTATAGGAAATGAATTTGAAGTTTTAGTTTTGGATCAAATTTGTGATTTTGATGGTTTTTTAATAGGTGGTGCAAATAACCTTTTAGTTAGCCCAAAACCTAAAAATATAGGAATTTTAGGAGATGGTTTTGATTTTATACAAATTTTAGATCAAAATAAAGATTTTATACATCTTCGCATAGGCTGTAAAACAAAATCAAGTAAAATATATCGCTTTGCTAAAGAAAATAATCTTAAGGGTTTTGAGTATTTAAGCAAAATTCCTGGCACACTTGGTGGGCTTTTGAAAATGAATGCAGGGCTTAAAGGAGAGTGTATCAGTCAAAATTTAATCAAAATTGCTACTTCTCAAGGCGAAATTCTAAGAGAAAATATAAATTTTGATTATCGTTTTTGTCCTTTAAATATGCCTTTTTTTTGGGCCGAATTTAAACTAAATTTTGGCTTTGATACCCTTAAAGATGAAGCTTTAAAAAATGCAAGAAGCAACCAACCTAGTGGAGCAAGCTTTGGCTCTATCTTTAAAAATCCAAAAAACGACTTTGCAGGACGTTTAATCGAAGCTGTAGGACTTAAAGGATTTAGCAAGGGAGATGCTATGTTAAGCGATAAACACGCAAATTTTTTAATCAATAAAAAAAATGCAAGTTTTGAAGATGCGTTTTTTCTTATCGAATTGGCTAGAAAAAAAGTCTTTGAGGAATTTGGCATAAACTTAGAAAATGAAGTGATTATTATCTAAAAATTTTCAATATATCTTTAAATTAATTGATAGTTAATTTTAATTTTTTTATTTCATTATCTATAACACTAGCTAACATTTTTGGCATTTGATTTACAATATCTTGATAATTTTGTTTTGCATCTTGATTTTTTAATGTCAAATTTAATTCTGCATTTTTTGCTACAAGAATTTTTCCATTGCTTGTAGAAATAATTTTAAAATTAACATTAGCTACACCCTCTTTACTAGTTGTGATAAAATAATTTGTAATATTTACATAAAAATCTTGCAAATTTACCACCACAACATAATCTGTAAATTTAGCATACATTTTAGCCTTATCTTTTTCTTGTGTTAAAAAAGGACTTACATTTATAAGTTTTGCATCATTAGGGCTAAAATATGACAAAGTTTTAGGACTTTGATAAATACCATTTGCAGCAGAATTAACCCAATTAAGCTTTAAACTTTGAATCAAATTTTTAGCAAATAATGTAGAAAATTCCTTATCACTCACCCTAAAACCATCTAAAAAATAACCGAAATTTTTCCTAGAAGTTAATACAATAGCAAAATCAATATCCTTATCTTTAGTGATTTGCGATTTTTTTTCAATTAAAGTAGAACTATCAAACAATGCTTTTTGTTGATTTAAATTTGGATTTGCAACATTTTGATTTAGATCTATTACTTCAAAGCTATCTGCACTTTTTTCAATTTTAATAACTTTTTTCTGAGAAAAATTATTTGCTAAAAGATTAGAACTTAAAACTAAACTTAAAAACAAAATGAAACAATACCTCATCTTCATCCTTATAAACTATTTAAATATAAAATTATACTCTTTATTTTATAAAAAATCTTGTAAAAAATTCCTAGATGAAACACAAATAAAAGGACTGGATTTATAATTTAAAGGGTTATATAAAATGTATTTTTTAGAAAAATCCCCCATAAATCCTCCATTTTGATTAATCAAAAAATCTCCTGCTACAATATCCCAAATATTAAGCTTTTCAAATCTTTTATAAACTCCTGCCCTAGCCTCTAAAATAGCACAAAATTTCAATCCAGAGCCTATATTAATAGCTTCTAATTGATGCTCTTTTGCAAAGTCTTCATCTTCTTTGCTAAGATGATTAACACTCAATAAGGCTTTATATTTATTTTTCTCGTATTCTTGCTGGTCAATTTGCAAAGGTTTATCGTTTTTATAAACCTTGGTTTTTGCATGAGCATAGAATATATCACCTTTTGATGGATTTTGTATAAGCGATAAAACAGGGCGATTGTCATGAACCAAACTTATCATAATGCAAAATTCATCACTGCCTTTTAAAAAACCACTTGTTCCATCAAGAGGATCGATAAGCCAAAAAGTTTTTAATTCTTCACACTCTTCTTTGCTGAGTAATTTTTCTTCTGATAAAATTTTAATATCCGTAGAACCTAAAATATCATTTAGAATTTTATTAGAAGCAAGATCTGCTGATGTAAGTGGGCTTTTATCTTCTTTTTCCCAAGTTTTGAAATTTTTTCTCTCTTCCAAAATAGCTTTAGAAGCTTGATTGCTAGCATTTATAGCAATTTCTAAAAATTTATCAAGATTAAGCATGATTATAAGACTTTCTATAAGATTTTTTAAAATTATACAAGAAGATTTTGTGGAATTTTTAATTTCCACAAAAATTTTAATTAAATTTTACTAGTTTCACCCAAATAAAGTTGTCTTGGACGGACTATTTTAAGACTTTCTTGCTCTTTTTGTTCTATCCACTGAGCTATCCATCCTGGGGTGCGTCCTATAACAAATAAAGTAGCAAACATTTCATTTGGAATACCTAAGGCTTTTAAAATAAGTCCACTATGAAAATCAACATTCGGATATAGCCCTCTTTGAACAAAATAATCATCGCTTAAAGCAATCTCTTCTATACGCGTTGCTACTTTAATAAGATTGGTATCAATACCCAACTCATCAATAAGTTGATCACGAAGTTTTTTAAGTACTTTTGCTCTAGGATCAAAATTTTTATAAACCCTATGCCCAAAGCCCATCAAGCGGAAAGGATCATTTTTATCCTTAGCTCTTTTGATGAATTCATCTACCCTATCAACACTACCTATTTGCTCAAGCATTCTAATAACACCTTCATTAGCTCCACCATGTGCATGACCCCAAAGCGCACCAATACCTGCTGCTATACAAGCATAAGGATGAGCGTGAGTTGAACCCACAGCACGAACTGTTGAAGTTGAAGCATTTTGCTCATGATCTGCATGAAGCATAAAAACTGTATCAAGTGCTTTTACTTCTATAGGTTTAAGCTCTACATGATCGTAAGGATAGGTTCTTAACATATATAAGAAATTTTCTGTAAAACCACGATCTAAATTTGGATAAGCCATAGGAAAGCCGTGTTTATATCTATAAGCAGTGGCCACTATAGTAGGGATTTTAGCTACTATTCTAGCTGCCATTTCCATATATTCTTCTTTTACATTCATGTTTAAATGATCAGGATAAAAAGCACTAAGCGATGAAACAGCACCTTGTAAAACTGCCATAGGATGAGCATTATCAGGGAAAGAATCAAAAAGACGATGCATACCTTCATGGATAAAAGAACGTTTTTTCATTTCATAACGAAATGCTTCAAGACGCGTAGCATCAGGCAATTCTTTATAAAGTAAAAGATGAACCACATCTAAATAAAGTTTGTTTTCAGCAAGCCACTCTATAGGATAGCCACGGTGCATTAAAATTCCGTTTTCTCCATCAATATAAGTGATTTTTGATTTACAAGTAGCTGTAGAAGTCAAGCCCTCATCATAAGAAAACATTCCTGTTTGTTTATAAAAACTTGACATATCTACAACGCTTGGCCCAGTTGTACCGTCATATATAGGAAATTCATAGCTTTTTCCATTTCTATTATCGGTTATAGTAACGGAATTTGACATTTTCGCTCCTTTTATTGTTACTTTTATTAATTCTAACAAAAAAGTACGATTATGAGTTTTTTTATTATTAAATTTTTAAGATTTTATTTGCTTTTTTGAGTAAAAAAGTAACTTTCATTTTTTAGAATTAGAAAGAAATTTAATCATACTCATAACAATAACAGCCTCAAATAACGCTGTTAAAATAAGTGCTGAATAAAGCTTCTCATCAATAACCTTGCCCGAATAACCCAGAGTAGCTGTTGCTATAAGCAAGGTTAAAGGCATAGAATGACTAAGACCAAATAAAATCATATTTTTAAAACCAATTCTTTTTAAAAAAACACTTGCACATAAAATTCTTAAACCCACCATAACAAACATAAGTAAAAATGCTTGTAAAACGATTTTATAATCTAAAATCATTTTAAGATCAAAGGTTGAACCTATATGGATAAAAAAAATAGGGATTAAAAACCCGTGTCCAAAAGTAGAAAGCTTGTGCTCAAGATCTTTTTTATGATCAAAAAAAGTAGCTATAAATGAACCTGCTATAAAAGAACCAAGAACGATTTCAAGTTTTGTAATAACCATAGCAACAATGATCAGTATAAAAATGGCCATACAAAATCTTATATCTTTTTCATTTTTATCTTCCCATGGCATAAGCACAACTTTAAGCTGAGGATACCACCAAAAAAGCACACCAAGCATTTTAAATCCAAGCAAACAAAGCCCCAAAAAGATATTAAGATATAAAATACTTTGCGCTACATCAATAATACCTGTTCCTTCGCGCAAAAAAGCTCCCGCTATAGTCAAAAGCACAATAGAAATCACCTCAGCTAAAGTAGCTACTATCATAGCAATATTTAGCCAATAACACTCTTTTCCAAAATCCTTAAAAAGTAAAGATAAAAGCCCTACACTCATCACAGGTATAATGATAACAAATACTAAAGAAAGTCCAAAAATCCATACTATAAAAGAAGATAAAGTATAAAGTAAAAAAATATAAAAAAAACTTTTTTTGGCGACTTCTTTATCCATATTAAAAAAGGCTCTTAAATTTACCTCCATACCCGCTATAAACATTAGATAATAAAAACCTACATTGGCTAAAAGTGCAAAATTTTCACTTTTTCCTATGAAACCAAAATACGCTATTATTGCCCCTAAAATAATTTCAGTAGCTGAAAGAGGCAAGCGTAAAATTCTCGCAATATGCGGAGAAAAAAGTAAGCATAAAGCTATAACAATAAGAATTTTTAGATCAATTAAACCTTGTGGATCAATGACACTCTGATGCAAAAGTAAATCCCATTTCTTTTAATTTTATTATATCTTGACTTGGTTCTTCACCTTTAGTGGTTAAATAATCCCCTATAACAATAGCCCCAGCACCTGCTTGAAAAATTTCATACTGCCTTTCTCGCAACACCACTTCACGCCCACCTGCTACCATTACCACGCTTTGCGGTAAAGCCTCTTTGGTATCACGAACAATTTTTAAGGCTTCATCAGCATTAAGTCTTGGAACTTGTAGTTTTAAATTTTCATTGGCTATAAAAAAATTAATAGGACTTGAAAAAGGCTGTAATTCTTGCAAAGATTTTCTAAAACTTAGTCTATCTTCTTCACTCTCACCCATACCATAAATTCCACCACAACAAAGCATAAGTCCTGCTTCTTTAGCGTTTAAATTGGTTTGAAATCTACTTTCCCAAGTATGAGTGGTGCAAATTTGTGGAAAAAATTCCTTAGAAGTTTCAAGATTGTGATTATAAGAAAAAATTCCTGCTTTTTTAAGTTCTTTGAGTTGCTCCACGCTTGCCATACCATTACAGGCAATTAAAAGCAAGTTAGGCACTTCTTTTTGCACAGCCTTAGCAGCCTCACAAACATACTCAAGCTTTTCATCATCAAGTCCAAGTCCTGCTGTAACCAAACAAAAACCCAAGGCTTCATTTTTCTTTGCCATTTTTGCTTCTAAAACGATTTGTGAAAGTTCTTTACGACGATATTTTTGAATATCTGTTTTTACATGGGCACTTTGGGTACAGTATTTACAGTCTTCTGAACAATTTCCACTCGCTATATTTGAAATAGCACAAAGCATGATTTGCATTCTAATCCTTCATTTCTTTTTTGATTTTACACTTTAAACATTCTAAAAATGTACCTTTTTTAAGCTCTTTTATCACTAAAGTTTCGCCACACTCTTCGCATTTTTCTTCACTTGGTTTGTATTTGCTTATAAAATTGCATTTTGGATAAGCACTACAACCATAAAATTTACCGCGTTTTGAAAAGCGTTCTACGATTTCACCTTTTTGACAACTTGGACAAGTAATACCTGTACCATTAGCTTTAGCTTTTGCAGCAGTATTTTCGCTTTCATTTTTACTTTCACTTTTTAAATTTCTTGAATACTTACATTTTGGGAAATTTAAACACGCTACAAATTCTCCAAAACGCCCTTTTCTAATAGCAAGCTCCCCGCCACAATCAGGACAACTTTCGCCTAGCTTTGTGACAGTTTTTTGACTAGCTATTTTTGTTTTTCCTTCTTCGATTTTTCTCATAAAAGGATAGTAAAATTCTTTTAAAGTTTCTTGCCAATCTGCCTTATCTTCTGCGATTTCATCTAAGGTATTTTCAAGGTTTGAAGTAAATTTACTATCTACTATATCGCTAAAATTTTTTTCAAGCACTTCGGTTACATTAAAAGCAACATCGCTAGGAATGAGTTGTTTTTTATCTATTTTTACATAATCACGGCTTGTAAGTATAGAAATGGTTGGCGCATAGGTAGAAGGGCGACCTATGCCTAAACTTTCAAGTTTTTTTACAAGTCCTGCTTCTGAATACCTTGAAGGTGGTTCGGTAAAATGTGAGTTCATTTCTAAATTTTGTATTTTTAAATTTTCACCTATTTTAAAATTTGGTAAAATTTTATCCTTATCCATATCACCATAAACTTTATAATATCCATCAAAAAGGATTTTTCTACCGCTTATTTTAAAAACTGCTCTATCATTTTTTACAAATACATTTTGAGTTTGAGAGATAGCAGGATTCATCTGACAGGCTAAAAAGCGATTGTAAATAAGTGTGTAAAGTTTTAACTCATCTTTGTCTAAAAATTTGGCCGCAATTTCTGGAGTAAAACTTAAATTTGTAGGACGTATAGCTTCATGAGCTTCTTGAGCACCTTTGGCTTTTGTAGTGTATACATTTGCTTTACTTGGAAGATAGTCTTTGCCAAAATTTGCTTGTATGAATTTTCTTGCATTCTCTATAGCTTCTTTGGCCAAATTTAAACTATCGGTTCTCATGTAGGTAATAACCCCCATCACGCCTTCATGGGTATTTACTCCCTCATAGAGTTTTTGAGCTATCATCATGGTTTTTTTAGGGTTAAAACCAAGGCGATTGCTAGCACTTTGCTGCAAGGTTGAAGTCATAAAAGGAGGCGGTGGGGCGATTTTTCTTTCTTTACTTTCAATATCATTTATATTATAAGCTTCATTTTTACAAGCCTCTAGTATGAGTTTAGCACGATCTTTGTTAGTAATGGTAAGTTTTTCTATCTTGGCTTTATCAAACTCAACTAGTTCTGCATCTAAATCTTTTTGAAAAATCATATCTATGCTAAAGTATTCTAGGGGTACAAAGGCACGAATTTCTTTTTCACGATCGACTATGATCTTTAAAGCTGCACTTTGAACACGCCCGGCACTAAGTCCTCTTTGAATTTTTTGTCCCAATAAAGGGCTGAGCTTATACCCTACAATGCGATCTAAAAGGCGTCTAGTTTGCTGAGCATTTACAGAGTGCATATCTAATTTTCTTGGATTTTTTAAAGCATTTTCTATAGCGTTTTTAGTGATTTCATGAAAAACAATACGTGGTAAGGTGTTTTCATCTTTTCCTATAGCTTTTGCAATATGATAGGCTATAGCCTCTCCTTCTCTATCCTCATCCGTTGCAAGATAGACTTCTTTGGCATCTTTGGCTTTGCTTTTAAGTTCTTTAACTAAGGCGCTATGATCACTTGTGATTCTATACTCAGGGATAAATTCATCATCTTCTATTTTAATCCCAAAGCTTGATTTAGGCAAATCTCTAATATGTCCTTTGGAAGCGATAACTTCATAATCTTTTCCCAAAAAATTTCCTATGGTTTTAGCTTTTGCAGGAGATTCTACTATGATTAAATTTTTCTTCATTTTGCACCCTTGTTAAATAAAAAGCTGAATTTAGCTAAAAATATTTAAAATTCTACTTATAAAATATATTTTAATCAAGCTAAAATATTTTAAAAACAAAACTATCATAACAAAATAAATAAAATATAATTTTAAGTAATTTTAAATACAAACCATAATTTTTAGAGTATAATAAAACAAAAAAAGGCAAAAATTATGAATGGTAAAACTTATAAATTTCATCCAAATGACACGAAAATGGATAAAAAAATAATTCAAATTACTGAAAAGTTCGGATTTAAAGCGGCTGTGTTTTCTATGGCCGCTATGACTATGCTAGGAAGCGTGGTCATTTCATCTGCTCTGCCTGCTATCAACAGACATTTTGAAGAACTTTTAACCCAAAGTGGCGCTACTCTTGCTTCAAATTTCACATTAGCTCATCTTGATATACTTGTTCGCTTAGTTTTAACCATCCCTGCTATTTTTGTTGTCATTTTATCTCCATTTGCTGGTATTTTAATGGATAAATTTGGCAAATTAAAATTCATTCTTCCAGCTATGGTGGTTTGGACTATTTCTGGAGTAAGTGGCTTTTTCTTAAATGATATTTATGCTATACTGACTTCAAGAGCTATTTTTGGTATGGCAACTGCTTTTATAATGACAGGCGCTTCGGCTTTACTTGGAGATTATTATAGTCGTGGTGGCTTTAATCGCAGAGAAAATGCTTTAAGTCTTCAAGGATTTTTTTGTGCGGTAGGGGGTGCTGTTTTTATTTCTATTGCAGGATTTGTTTCGAGTTATTCTTGGCGTTATCCTTTTTTAGTATATGGACTTGGAATTTTAATTACCTTAATGGCTATCATTTATCTTTTTGAACCTAGAAAATTTAAATTCTATAATCATACAAAAATAGAAGCAAAAACAAATTATTGGCAATTTTTCCCTATCTATTTTATAGGTTTTTTTATCATGGTAGTTTATTATATTTCGCCAACTCAACTTCCTTACTATATAGAAGAACATTTAGGATTGGATCCTAAATATATAGGTATTTCGATGTCTGTATCTGCACTATGTTATGGTTTTTTCTCTCTAAGCTATAGATATATTATAAAATTCTTAAGTATTAAAACTATCTATGTTTTAACTCTTTTTATCGTATCTTGTTCTTTTTTGCTGCTTTTTTAGTAGATAGCTTTTTTACAGTTTTAATCGCCTTAGCTTTGCTTGGAATGGGCGGAGGTATTATGCTTGTAAATAATACGGCTTATCTTTTTTCAATCTGTCCTGAAAATGCTCGCGCTAGGGCTTATGGAATTTTAGCAAGTTGTATATTTTTAGGACAATTTTTAAGTCCTATTATCTCTCAACCTATCGTTAGACAAATGGGTCTTGTAGATGCTTTTTTAATATGGTCAATAGTAATTTTTATAATGTGCATTGTGTTTTTATTTTTAAAGCAAAAACCTAGGATAAATTAATTCAATTAATTATATTCTTCATAATTTTTAATTAAACCTGATAAATTTAGGTTTAATTATCTAGGATTTACAAACTCTTTCGTAGAGTTTTATAATTATAATTTTTATCAAAGACAAGTTTTTCATTTTCCTTAACCTGCATTTTACCCTTGATATAAAAATACTCCTTATCACTGGTTTGAGTAAGAATAATATCAGCATCCATCATGCAATTTTCCCTACCAATTTTCATCTTTTGAGTGATAGTGTGTTTAGCACTTAGAGGATCTTCATTTTGAAGGACTAGCTCTCTTTTAAGATTGTGTTCTACTAAAACATCAATCTCATCAAATCTATAAATACCTTCGCCAAAAACTCCACCCACTCCATCGGTTATACAAGCGTAAGTATCGCTTAAAATATCATAAGTTATACTCCTATCTACCCTACCTTCTTTAAGCAAAGTAAGAGGAGTTAAAGGAGCACTTTGAGCTTCTAAATTCACTTTATTGCTATCCTTGCCACTAAAAACAGGTAAAGCAAAATCGCATTCATTTAAATCCAAAGTCAAGGTCACATTTTCAGGCATAGGCCAAAACATAGGCCAAAAGGTTGTAGCCAAAGAAAGTCTTATCTTAGATCCCTTAGCAAAACGATATCCACAACAATCAAGCCTTAGCTCTCTTTGGATCCATTCATTTTTTATCAAGGGTGTAAATTCACTTCTTTCTTTATTTAAGGCTAAATTTAAAACCCCATAGATCACCCTTTGTACAAAGCCATCTTCCCTTACTTCACTAAGTTGTGCAAAAAGCATAGCTTTAGGCTTATCGCTATTTAATTTCACTTTTAACAAGGGATAACCTAAAACATCAAACTCATCTTGCAAAATTTCACTTTCAAAAACCACAGCTAAACCATCATCTAATCTTTGATCTGCAGGACTTTCTCCCAAAACGACTGCTCCCATCCACTCTCCAGCTAAAAGTCCATGATTTTGTGGGGTATTAATCTTAATGCTTTGCTTGCTTTTTTCTTGAGTGAGTCTATAAGGATTTAAAAAATAGGCATGATAATTTATATCCTTACTAGGATAACTTTCTAATCCCACAAAACGCCCTTTAACCTCACTCACTTTAGAACTAGGTTTTAAAGGATCTTCTATATAAGCTTGTATCATAGGACAATCAAGAACATTATTATCTTCATCTTTTAGCCATTTATCCCACCATTTTAAAGCTTCTTGTAAAAATCCCATAGCAGGAGCTGGAAAACCATCGTGCGGATAAACATGAGCCCAAGGGCCTATAATGGCTTTTCTTGGAACCTTTAAACCTTGCATGAGAGTAAAAACAGGATTGGTATAAGAATCAGCCCATCCATCTAAAGCAAAAACAGGTGCTTGTATATCCTCATAATTTTCACTCACCGAGCCATGTTTCCAATACTTATCCTTTAAATTATGTTCCATCCATAAAGCAGGCCATAAAGGCATATTTTCAAGTCTATGAAGCCATTTCTCTCTTCCATTTGGATCAATTTTTGGATCTACAAAACGGGCTTGATAAGCAAGCATGATATTGCCCCACCAAAAATTATCATTGAGCAAACACCCGCCTTTATAATGTATATCTTCATTGTATCTATCATCGGTAAAACCCACCACTATAATGGCTTTTAAATTCTTAGGTCTTCTAGCAGCCACTTGCAAAGAATTAAAACCACCCCAAGACTTACCCATCATGCCTACTTTGCCATTGCACCATTCTTGTTTGGCTATCCATTCTATAAGCTCTAAGGCATCATCTTGTTCTTGCTTTAAATACTCATCTTTTAAGAGCCCATCAGATTCCCCACTGCCTCTCATATCCACTCTTACAACAACATAACCATTGCCTGCAAAATAGCCATGCATAGGTTCATCTCTTGTTCTTGTACCATCATTTTTTCTATAAGGAATGTATTCTAAAATAGCAGGAAGTTTCTCATCGGTTTGTGGAAACCAAATTCTAGAAGAAAGCCTTGTGCCATCCTTTAAAGTAATCCAAATATTTTCTATCACTTTCACTTTAAATTTAAAATCTTTAATTATTTTCTTCATATTTTTTTCCTTTTTTATTGTATTTTTTTATCCAAAACAAACAAAAATTAGCACCCATAATAGCCATAGCAATCATGATACTAAAATAGATATGAAAACCCTTTACTCCTTGATATTTATCAAGCAAATCTCCGGCTAAAACAGGTGCAAAAACTTCAGGCAAATATCCAAAAGTAGAAACTATACCTATGGCCATACCAGCTAAATGTACAGGAATTTTACCCTCGCTTAATAAAGAATAATAAATACTAAAATTAGAATACATAGCCACATAAACAATCACACAAGCTAAGGTTAAAGCCACCATTTGTATAAAACCACCCCAATAAGCACTAAACATTAAAAGCACCACTCCAAGTCCCATGGTTACAAAACCCACTAACATAACCTTAGCCTTTCCAAAACCATCAGCTACAAAACCACCTACTATAGAAACAATGGGGCGTATATAAGAGGCTAAAACCGCTAAAATAGCTGCAAATACAGCAGAAGTACCTATAACATTACTCGCATAAGGGGTAAAATAATAAAAACTCATATTGAAAAAATAAGTACAAAAAGTGATGGCCACCACAAGCCATAAAGCAGGATTTTTAATAAGAGATAAAAAATCACTCCATTTTAAATTTTCACTTTTTTCATGCTTACTCTCTTTTAAAAGAAACAAAATCACTGCACTAATTATAGAGCTAAAGAATAAAAAATGATAATCATCTCTATACCCTTAGAAGCTAAAGCCTTGGTTTGAAAATAGCCAAAAATAGCCGTAGCAATAGCTAAATGTATAGTGCTAACCACACCACGACCCCCTTCAAAGACCCCATAAGCTCTTGCTTGCTGGCTAAAGTGCGTATGATTTTCATCAAAGAAGGCCAAAAAGTAAGAAGCGAAGTAATACCCCAAAGCCCATAAATAATCATAAGAGCCTTAAGCGAAGTAAAATAAAGATGAAGCAAACCCCCACATCCTGTAGCACCAAAGAAAAGATCAAAAGCTTCTTAGGAGCAAAACGATCTGCTAAATATCCACCCAAAGCATAAGAAAAAAGTCCTAACAAACCATAAGCACTACCTAATAAACCCATTTGAAAATTATCTAAATGATACAAAGCCATATAATCATCATAATAATACTTTCTAAAATAAGGCAAACCATAAATAATAGAACCACAAAAAGAAAGCAAAATCAAAGTGAAAAAATTCTTTTTTAAAAGTATTCTTCATGGCTTCTCCTAAACAAATCTAATTTTAGTATTACATATTTTTAGTATTTTTTTAAAAAAATTAGAAAAATTTTAAAAGCTAATTTAAATTTTTGTAGATTATTTACACATTTGACAAAAATAAAACATACAAGAAAAAGAATAAAATAAAAAAATTATTTCAACAAGGAAAATTACCCTTGTTGAAATATATTACAAACCTACCGCACTTAAAGTTTGGTATTTACTCATATAAATTTGAGCTTCAATTTTTCTCATCGTATCAAGTGCTACTTGAACTACAATAAGTACGGAAGTACCGCCAAAATGAAAAGGCACACCCATAAATTTCACCAAAACCCAAGGCAAGGTTGCAACAAGTCCTAAATAAATAGAACCTGATAAAGTTAAACGAGAAGCCACTTCGTTAAGATAATTTGAAGTTCCCTCACCTGGACGAATTCCAGGGATAAAACCGCCTTGTTTTTTCAAATTTTCTGCTATATCTTTAGCGTTAAATACAATAGAAGCATAAAAATAAGCAAAGAAAATTACAAACAAGAAAGTTAAAACATGAAACAAATAACCATTTGGATTTAAAAAGTCATTAATGGCTTGTAGATAAGGATTTGTACTAGTTTGTAAAATTGTTGTTGGAAACATCAAAATCGCACTAGCAAAAATCGGTGGAATAACCCCACTAAGATTGAGTTTAATAGGAATATAATTCATAATGCGTTTGTTTTGATTTTGCATTACAACTTTACGAGAATAAGAAATAGGAATTCTTCTTTCTCCAAGTTCTACATAAATAATCACGCCTATAGTGATTAAAATCAAAGCAAAAATTGCAAAAGCGGTCAAGAAATTCATCTCGCCTGAATTGATTTGCCCTACAGTTCCTGAAATCGCTCTTGGAATACCTGAAACAATACCTGCAAAAATGATTAAAGAAATACCATTTCCTATACCTCTTTGTGTGATTTGTTCGCCAAGCCACATTAAAAGCATAGTTCCTGCAAGCATAGAAATAGCACAAAGTGCGATAAACATATTTAAATCTTCTACCATTATAGCCCCTGCACCACCACGACCGTGCAAGCTTTGCAAACCTATAGCAACGCCTATACTTTGAACCAAAGTAATCACAATAGTCGCATAACGGATAATTTGCATATATTTTTGCATACTATCACGCTCTTTTTTCATCTTACCAATATTTGGAAAAGTTGCTGCAAGAAGCTCCATAATAATAGAAGCAGTGATATAAGGCATAATACCTAAAGAAATGATAGAAAAGCGTTCAGCCGCTCCACCACTAAAAACATTAAATAAACCCAAAGCATTGTTTTGATTGTTATTAAAAAATTCCGCAATCACATCAGCATTGACGCCAGGAACTGGCACATAAGCCAGAACCCTATAAGCAAATAAAAATGCTAAGGTGATTAAAATCTTATTCGTCAATGCTCTATTCATTATTTTGATCCGGTGACGCTAATATTCTCGTCTTTGATTTTTGATACTAAGTCTTTTGCACTTGCACCAATTAATTTGATTTTATTCACAGATTTTGAAATTTTGTGAACACTTTTAATGCTCTCAAATGTAATTTCACTAAGCTCTTTTACAGCTGTGATTTTTTCAACATTGATCACATAAGGTTTTTGAATTTTAGAAGTAAAACCTACTTTTGGTAGTCTTCTTTGAAGTGGTTGTTGACCCCCTTCAAAACCTCTTTTTTCATTATAACCTTTTCTAGCAGTTTGACCTTTACCCCCTTTAGTAGCAGTCTTACCCATGCCAGAACCTTGACCACGGCCAATTCTTTTAGTTTTATGCGTTGAACCCGCTGCTTTTGTTAAATTCATCTTCTTATCCTTTTAACATTGTTAAAGCTTTGATTGTAGCACGAACCACATTAGCTGAATTATTTGAACCCAAAGACTTGGTTAAGATGTCTTTAATACCTGCAAGTTCCACGATAGGGCGTGTAGAACCACCTGCAATAACTCCTGTACCTTCACTAGCTGGTTTAAGTAAAATTCTACTTGCGTTATATTTTACCTCTACATCGTGAGCGATAGTTGAGCCTTTAGTTTTAACTTCAACGATATTTTTAAACGCATCGTCAACAGCTTTACGGATGGCATCTGGAACTTCCTTAGCCTTACCATAACCAACACCTACTAAACCTTTGCGGTTTCCAACGATAACTAAAGCAGTAAATCTAAATCTTCTACCACCTTTAACAACCTTAGTAACTCTGCCGATATCGACGATTACTTCTTCAAATTCTTCTCTATTATATTTTTCCATCGATTTACCCCTTATAGCCTAATGCCATTTTCTCTTAAAGATTCAGCCAATGCTGCGATAACACCATGATATACATAACCATTTCTATCAAAAACAGCTTGTTCTATCTTTTTAGCTTTTAAAGTTTTAGCAAATTCAGCAGCGATTTTTTTAGCACCTTCTTTATTTGCTTTAACGCCAAGTTTGCGTCCATCAACTGCTGCTAAAGTTACAGCTTTTACATCATCAATCGCTTGGATATATAGAGTTCTGTTTGATTTAAATACAGAAATTCTTGGAAAATTTTCACAACCTGAAATTTTCGCTCTAATTCTTTTTTTTCTTTTGATTCTTAAAGTTAGTTTTCTTTTTAATACATTTGCTCTCATATTCTACCCTTACTTCTTAGATGTCTTACCAGCTTTGCGGATAATGCGTTCATCAGAATACTTAACGCCTTTTCCTTTATATGGCTCTGGTGGTCTAAATTCACGAATTTGAGCAGCAACTTGACCTACAACTTGTTTATCACTTCCTTTAACTGCAATAGTATTTTTATCCACTACAATTTCAATTCCTTCTGGAATATCATAATTAATAGGATGAGAAAAACCAAGGCTTAGTTCTAAAACTTTACCTTTTAAAGCTGCTTTATAACCAACTCCATTGATTTCAAGAGTTTTTGAAAAACCTTGAGTTAAACCTACAACGATATTGTAAGCTAAAGCTCTGTAAGTTCCCCAATAAGCTCTACTTTGTCTGTCTTCACCTTTTGGAGAAAAAAGAATATTATTATCTTTAATCTCAACATTTACATTTGCTTTAGTATCAAGTTCTTTTGCTAAATTTCCTTTTTTAAATTTAAGCAAATTTCCTTCTAATTTTACTTCTACTCCTGCTGGAATAGCAATCGGTTGTTTACCTATACGAGACATATTTTTCCTTTTTATTTGTCTAGGATATTTCTACTTTTTTAAAAGAATGGATACCCAATGCCATAAAAAGCAGATTTTTTACCAAATGGTACATAAAATTTCGCCGCCAACACCTGCTTTATAAGCTTCATCATTAGCTAAAACGCCATGACTTGTGCTAACTACGATAGTACCATAACCATTTTTAAAACGCTTGATTTCATCTTTACCTTTATAAACACGACGACCAGGCTTAGAAATTCTTTTAAGCTCATTGATAACACTCTTACCTTTTTCATCGTATTTTAAAACTACATTGATAAATTTCTTTTTATCTTCTTCAATAACATTAAAACTCTCAATATAGCCCTTAGCTTGAAAAATTCCAACTAAAGCTTCTACAACTTTAGAATGTAAAAGCTTGGTTGTTTCAAGCTTTCTCATTCCTGCATTTCTGATACGAGTGAGTGAATCTGAAATAATATCATTTATCATATTTTATCCTTACCAACTTGCTTTCTTAAGACCTGGAATCAAACCTTCGTTGCCCATTTTTCTTAAGCAAACTCTGCAAATTCCAAAATCTCTATAAACCGAATGCGGACGCCCACAAATTTGGCATCTTGTATAAGCTCTAACTTTAAATTTAGGCTTGCGTGCCGCTTTTGCAATCATTGATTTTTTAGCCATCTTACTTTCCTTTTGTAAATGGCACACCGATAAGTTCTAATAACTTTTGTGCCTGTTTGTCATTTTGTGCTGTTGTAACTATAGAAATGTTCATACCATGAGTTCTTAAAATTTTATCATACTCCACTTCTGGGAACATCAACTGCTCATCAAGACCGAAGTTATAGTTTCCGCGTCCATCAAAACCATCTCTACTTAAACCTCTAAAGTCTTTCACCCTTGGCAAAGCAATAGAAATTAATTTATCAAGAAAAGCATACATATTTTCTTTTCTTAAAGTTACCATTACACCCACAGGAAAACCTTCGCGAACTTTAAATCCTGCAACTGATTTTTTAGCTTTAGTAATCACAGCCTTTTGTCCTGCAATTAAAGAAATAGTATCTGCAACATTTTGCAATACTTTTTGATCTTTAGCCAACTCACCAGCACCTACGCTGATAACTACTTTTTCGATCACAGGGATAAGCATAGGATTTTTAATATCAAATTCTTTAACCAATGCAGGTTTAATGCTTTGATTATATTTTTCTTTTAATCTCATCATCGCTTACTCCTGAACTTTTGCCACATTGGAAATATCCATTGGCATTTCTTTATTGATAAAACCACCATTTGGGTTTTTCTCACTCGGCTTAATAGCTTTTTTAGCGATTTTACATCCTTCAACTACCACTTTAAGTGTTTTTGGATATACCGCTAAAACTTTACCTGTTTTACCTTTATCATCGCCTGTGATAACCTTAACGCTATCACCTTTTTTGATTTTTAATTTAACCGCCATTATAATACCTCCGGTGCTAGTGAAACGATTTTCATAAAGCCACCATATCTAACTTCTCTGCCCACTGGCCCAAAGATACGAGTTCCGATAGGCTCTCTTTTGTTGTCAAGAATAACCGCAGCATTTTCATCAAAACGAATCAAAGAACCATTATCTCTATGAATTTCTTTTTTAGTTCTAACGATAACCGCTTTTACCACTTGACCTTTTTTAACTTTTCCATTTGGTAAAGCTTTTTTAACAGATGCAACGATTACATCACCTACGGTAGCGTATCTTCTTTTGCTACCCCCTAAAACCTTGATACACATTAATTCTTTTGCACCGCTATTATCAGCAACTGCAAGTCTTGTAAAACTTTGAATCATTACTCAACTCCTGTAGCTAATACAGATTTTAAGCGAAATGATTTTCTTTTTGAAAGTGGTCTGCATTCTACTGCAACAACAGTATCACCCACTTTAACTTCATTTCTCTCATCATGAATTAGATATTTTTTAAAGCGTTTAACAATTTTTCTATATCTTGGATGAACCACTTTTCTTTCAACCAAAACACTTGCGGTTTTTTCACCAGCGATTTTAACAACAACGCCTTGAATTTCTCTTTTAAATGCCATTTTCTATCCTTATCTTAAAGCGTTAATTGCTGTATTTATTCTAGCAATGTCTTTTTTTACTTGGCTAATCTCTTTTGGATTAGTAAGTTGCATTGTTTTTAGCTTTTGTTTTAAAGTGAATAAAAGCACCTTTTTTTCTTTTAGCATTGTTGCAAGCTCAGCTGCTGTTTTATCTTTAATCTCAGTATATTTCATTTTGGCTCTCTCTTGTAACAAACTTAGTTTTAAATGGAAGTTTATGCATAGCTAAAGTCAATGCTTCTCTTGCCATTTCTTCGCTTACTCCTGCCATTTCATAAATAATACGACCTGGCTTGATATTCATTACCCATTCTTCAACAGCACCTTTACCTTTACCCATACGAGTTTCTAAAGGTTTTTTTGTCAAAGGCTTATCTGGGAAAACTCTAATCCAAGTTTTTCCTTGTCTTTTAACAAAACGAGTTAAAGCGATACGCGCTGCTTCGATTTGGCGTGAGTTAATGCGTCCTGCTTCAGTTGCTTTTAATGCAAATTCACCAAAAGTAAATTCTGTTCCACGATTAGCATAACCTCTGTTACGCCCTTTCATCATTTTGCGATATTTAGTTCTTTTTGGCATTAACATGATTATTTACCCCTTCTTGTGCGTCTTGGCTTTTTAGCTGGAGCACTTTCTTCAGTTTTTTCAGGTTGCATACCTTTGTGCAATACTTCACCTTTAAAGATCCATACTTTAACCCCTATGTTTCCATAAGTAGTTCTAGCTTCTGCAAAACCATAATCAATTTTTGCTCTTAAAGTATGAAGTGGAACGCGTCCTTCAAGATACCATTCTGTTCTTGCCATTTCAGCACCGCCTAAACGACCAGAAACTGAAACTTTAATCCCTTTAGCACCTGCTTTTTGCGCACCTTGAATTACTTTTTTCATCGCTCTTCTAAAAGCAATTCTTTTTTCAAGTTGAGTTGCAACACTTTCAGCAGCAAGTTGAGCTGAAGCTCCTGCTTTTCTTTCTTCTTTAATATTGATATTTACATCTTTACCGATTAAATCTTGCAATTCTTTTCTTAAATTATCAACATCACTACCTTTTTTACCGATGATGATACCTGGTCTTGCGGCAACTACAGTAACGCGAAGTTTTTTAGCAGTTCTTTCTACTAAAATTTGACTGATTCCTGCGTAATAAAGTTTTCTTTTTAAGAAAGCTCTGATTTTGTAATCTTCACCGATATTTTCTACTAAATTTGCTTTAGTCGGAAACCATCTTGATTCCCAATTTCTATTGATTCCTAGTCTTAGACCAATTGGATTAACTTTTTGTCCCATTAGCTTTCCTTTTTCGCTGTTGCTTTTTTAGTGCTTGTTGTTTTTTTAGCTGGAGCTTTTGTTGTAGTAGTCTTTTTAGCTGCTGGAGCTTTTTTAGCTACTGTTTTTTTCTCTTCAGCTTTCACTTCTGCTTTTGCCACTTCTACTAAAATATGTGAAGTTGGTTTTCTAATACGACTTGCACTTCCTCTAGCTCTTGGTCTAAATCTTTTTAATACCGCAGCTGCGTCAACACGACAACTTTTTACAACCACTTCGTTTGCTTCAAAGCCACCATTTGCTACTGCACTTGAAATTGCATTTGCGATGTATTTTGCACCTTTATTTGGCATAAATTTTAAACTAGCCATAGCTAATTCTGCATTCATCCCCTGAACTTCTCTAGCAATCAATCTTGCTTTAGTTGGAGATAATCTTATGAATTTAATTAATGCTTTACTCATATCTTATCCCTTACTTACCAATTTTCTTTTGCACAGAGCCTTTATGCCCTTTGAATGTGCGTGTTGGAGCAAATTCACCAAGTTTATAACCGATGTGATTTTCAGTAATATAAACCGGAATGAAGCTTTTACCATTATGAACATTAAATGTAAGTCCTATCATATCAGGAGTAATTGTGCTTCTTCTTGACCAAGTTTTAATTGGTTTATTATCATTAGCCTTTTTAGCAGCGATGACTTTTTTCATTACATGATCATCAACAAAAGGACCTTTTTTTAGTGATCTAGCCATCTTACTTTCCTTTTCTTCTTGAAATTATTAGCTTATCGCTAGCTTTTTTACGACGAGTTTTCGCACCTTTAGTTGGTTTACCCCATGGAGTTACTGGATGACGGCCTGAATTTTTCTTACCTTCACCCCCACCGTGCGGGTGATCTACTGGGTTCATTGCAGAACCACGAGTTTGCGGGCGGATACCTCTATGGCGATTTCTACCTGCTTTACCGATAGTTACATTAGCCCATTCTTCGTTACCTACTTCGCCGATACTTGCCATACATTCAGCTAAAACTTGTCTCATTTCGCCGCTTGCAAGTCTTAAAATAACATATTTTTCTTCTTTACCCATAAGTTGTGCGTAAGCACCCGCAGAACGAATCATTTGACCGCCTTTACCTGGCTTTAACTCAACATTATGAACAATAGTACCCACAGGAATGTTTTTAAGTTTCATTGCGTTACCTGGTTTAATATCAAGTCCGCTTTCAGCAGCTGCAACGATATCGCCAACGCTTAATCCACGTGGTTGAAGAATATATCTTTTTTCCCCATCTTTATAAGCAATCAAAGCAATTCTACAATTTCTATATGGATCATACTCGATTGCTTCTACTTTGCCTTCTATACCGAATTTACGACGTTTAAAATCAATAATTCTGTAAAGTTTTTTAGCACCCGCTTCTTTATGACGACTTGTAATTCTTCCATAGCTATTACGACCTGCGTGCACTGGAAGTTTAACAAGTAGTGAGCGCACACTTGGTTTAGCTGTAATATCTTCAGAACTTAAACCTGTGATATATCTTCTACTTGGAGTATATGGTTTATAAGTTTTAATTGCCATCTTAAGCCTCCGTATTTTCTAAGCTAACACCTTCAGGTAGCTTAACATAGAATTTTTTGTAATCGTTTCTTTGACCTAAACGACCTCTAAAACGCTTAACTTTTCCATCCATTCTTAATGAATTGATGCTTTTTGGAGTTACACCAAAATACTCTTTTAAAACCGCTTTTAAGCCTGTTTTAGTCATCTTTGGTGAAGTTTGAATAACTACGACACCTTGCTCTTGCAAATTCAAACTTTTTTCTGTGTAAAGTATAGTCTTTATATCAGTAATATCTGCCATAATTATCCCTCTTTTGTAATAGATTCTAACGCTGATTTTTCTATGATAACAGCATTAAATACAGATACTAAATAAGCATTTACTTCAGTTACATCAACTACATAGCAATTTGCTAAATTTCTGTAAGCTAAAAGTGTTTTTTCATCTAGTAAATCTTTAACGATTAAAGCATCTTTGACGCCAAGTTTTTTAATCACAGCGTTTGCATCTTTTGTTTTACCACTTTCAATAGCCAAAGAATCAGCAGTAAATAACGCTCCCTTAGCTGCTTTATCTGCTAAAGCTCTTTCAAGCGCCAATCTTTTTTGTTTTTTATTTACTTTTTGGAAGTAGTTTCTTTCATTTGTTGGACCAAAAGCAACCGCACCGCCTACCCAAACGTTAGTTCTTGTTGAACCCGCTCTAGCACCGCCACGACCTTTTTGTCTCCAAGGTTTTTTACCACCACCACTTACATCACTTCTACCTTTAGTATGAGCTGTATTTGCTCTTAAACTTGCAAGGTAAGATTTTACATATAAGTAAAGATTGTGTGGATTTACTTCCGCATATTTTGAAGGTAAATCAAGTTCACCTGCTTTTTCTAATTTATCATTTAAAACAACTACTTTACTCATTTTGCAATCCTTATTTTACCCATAGCACCATTATAACCTGGTACTGCACCTTTAACTACTAAAATTTTGTTTTCAGCATCATAAGATACAACTTCGTTTTTAACGGTCACTTTAGTATTTCCATAGTGTCCTGCCATTTTCATACCTGGTTGAACACGACCTGGCCATTCTCTATTGCCAATAGATCCGTGGCGTCTGTGAAATCTAGAACCGTGACTTGCTGGACCCCCTGCGAAGTTATGTCTTTTCATAACACCGCTATAACCTCTACCTTTAGTGTTAAAGCTTACTTTTAAAATTTTTGCTTCATTTAATGGAGTTTCATCTAAATCTCCTGCTTCAGTATTTGCTACTTCTAAAGTCGCAAATCTATTGTATTCTGCAGAAAGATTATACTTTTTTTGTTGTCCTGCGACACATTTATTACTTGCTTTACCTTTTGGATATGCTACTAAAGCCTTTCCGCCTTCAACTTCACATACTTTTGCATTTACAACTCTTAGTAAAGTTACAGCGATACTTGGATTAGTAATTGTTCTGCTCATTCCGATTTTTTCTACAATATATTCCATATCTTATCCTTACTTACCCATAGCTCTTACTTCAACGCTTACTTCTGGCGCTAAATCAAGCTTAGTTAAAGAATCAACTGTATCTGGAGTCGCTGCTACTATATCTAGCATACGTGCGTGAATTCTTATTTCAAACTGCTCACGAGAATCTTTGTTAATGTGTGGAGATTTTAAAACTGTATAGCGTTTGATTTTAGTAGGCATTGGTATCGGACCTCTGATATCCGCACCTGTTCTTTTAACAGCTTCTACGATTGCTGCAACTGTTCTGTCTAGTACTCGATGGTCATAAGCTTTTAGCTTAAGCCTAATTCTTTCCATAATATTTCCTTTAAAAAGAACTCGTTAGTTAAAAACTAACCAATTTATAAAAATTGAAATGAGAGTATATAAAATCTTGTTTTCAAAGTCAAGGAATTTGATGAAATTTTTCTATTATTTTCCTTTTAAAAAGGATAAAAATAGAATTTTTAGAATTTAAAAATTATCATTATTTTTTAAATTTTTGCATATAATGGTCAATATCTTATTTCATTAAATTTCAAAAAATCTCTTAATTTTTCATATTCTCCATTTTCCAAATAGCGATGTTTTCCCACCTTTAACATACCAAGATCTAAAGCCCCAAAAGCAACACGCTTAAGATCCATGACTTCAAGATCAAAATGTCCAAAAAAGCGTCTAAGCTCTCTATTTTTACCTTCATTTATAACCACTCTAAGCTTAGTATAACCTCCACTTGATCCAAAAATTTCAAAGTCTATAAAAGGAGCAAAACTCATAGAGGTGATTTTGGTTTTTGCGTGTGCGCCTTTTTTTTCATTTTTAATCTCAAGCCCATTTTGCATGGCTTCGATGACTTGTTTGCTCACCGTACCTTTAACTTTAAGGTAGTATTCTCTTTCTAAATCGCTATGCATTAAAGCATCAGCAATCACAGGAGAATCTGTAAGCAAAAGCAAGCCCTCGCTTGCATAATCCAGCCTACCTACGCTAAGCCAAGTACTAAATTGTCTTGGCAAGGTATCGTATATAGTTTTTCTTCCACGATCGTCTTTTTTACTGACAATTTCACCTTTTTGTTTATGGTAGATTATCACGCTAAATTGCGTTCTTTTTTGCACTCTTTTGCCCTTAACAAAGACTTTATCATCAAATTTAACTTCATCGCTTAAAAGGGCAATTTTGTTGTTTATTTTTACTAAGCCTTGTTTGATAAGTTCATCAGCTTCACGGCGTGAATAACGAGTGTTATGGGATATAAATTTATTAATTCTCATTTGATCTTCCTTAAAAGGGCGTTTTTGCCCTTTTTTACATTACAAAAATAGTTGGAACTATGGTTGGGTATTTTTTAATCTTTCTAAAGATATGTTTTCTTAAGACTTGGCGGATTTGATTTTCTAAAAATCTTGGATCATTGAGTACTTCATCTTTAACATTGATGAAAAATTGTCCTAAAACTTCAGCCATATCTTTGCTAAAAGCATGATCGTGTTTGTCAGCTACTAACCCATAGCTAAATACTCTTGGTTTATTGATCAGTGTTTTTGTGGCTTTGTCAATTTGTGCGATAATAACCACTATGCCACTATCTGCAAGTTTTTGGCGATCTATAACTACATCATCGGCGATTTGTTTGTTGATTTGATTATCTACAAAAACTTTACCTGTTTTTACGGTTTTTATGCGTTTGACATATTTTTGGCAAAGTTCTACTTGATCGCCATCACTCATAAGATAAATATTTCTTTCAGGGATACCGCACTTCATCGCTGTTTCTTTGTGTTTAGTGATGTGATTGTATTCTCCATGAACCGGTAAGAAAAATTTAGGTTTGGTAAGGGTTAGCATAAGTTTTTGCTCTTCTATACTAGCGTGTCCGCTTACATGAATTTCACTAAATTCTTGATACGCTACTTTAGCTCCTGCTTTTAAAAGATAGTCAAGCACCGCAGAAACACTTGCTTCATTTCCTGGTATGGCTTTAGCTGAAATAATCACTTGATCTGTAGGTTTGATTTTTATAAATTTATGCTCATCAGTTGCCATTCTATAAAGCGCACTCATGGTTTCGCCTTGACTTCCTGTAGTTACGATAAGCACTTCATTGTCTTTATATTTGCTTACTTCATCAGCATCGATGAAAATTTTTCTATCAAGTTTGATGTAGCCTAATTCCATAGTGGTATAAAGATTTCTTTCCATAGAACGACCGATCACACAAACTTTTCTGCCGTATTTTAAACCATAAGTGATAGCCTGATAAACACGGTGGATATTAGAACTAAAAGTACTCATGATCACCCTGCCTTTGGTACGTGCAAAAATTTGATCAAAAGTTGGCCCTACAGAGCTTTCACTTTTTGTATAACCTTCTTTGTACGAATTTGTACTATCGCTTAAAAGACATAAAACCCCTTCTTCTCCATAATGTGCCAAACGTCCTAAGTCTGTTGGATAGCCATCGATTGGGGTTTGATCAATTTTAAAATCACCTGTGTGGATAATAGTTCCTGCTTTTGTTTTGATCGCAAGTGCTGAAGCATCAATGATAGAATGTGTGATATGAATCCACTCTATATCAAATTCGCCTATCTCATAAACACGGCGTTTTTCTACAGGGCGAAACCATTTGCGTTCTGCTTTTAAGCCATGTTCTTCAAATTTGTTTGAAATCATTCCTAAAGCCAAAGGTGTAGCGTAGATAGGAAATTGGAATTCTTTAAAGAAATAAGGCACTGCACCGATATGATCTTCGTGTGCATGAGTGATCACTATACCACGAATTTTATCTTTAATTTTTCTTACATAGTCAAAATCAGGGATGATAATATCTACCCCATGCATAGTTCCATCAGGAAAACTCATACCTATATCTACTATAATTGCGTCTTTATTGGTTTCAAAAACACTGATATTTCCACCAATTTCTCCTAAACCTCCTAAAGGAGTGATGCGGATTTTATGCTCGCTAGAATTATTATATTTTAAAGGGTGTAAGCGGTTTTCATGTGAAACACGGTTAGCTTCTATACATTCTGCAAGAGCGATTTGCCAATCTTCATTACCTGTGAGTTTTGAAGGAAGATTGCGATTTTTCTTCTTTTTTTTCTCAGTTTTATTTTCTGAGTTTTCAGAATTTTCCTTGTTGGAATTTTGATCAATTTTTGGAGTATCATTTTCATTTTGCAAAGAATCAGCTAATTTTTTTCTACGATTTTTATATTTATAGCGTTTATTGTTTTTTGAATTTGAGTTCGGATTTTGTTTGTTTTTATTTATCTCTTTGTTTTCGTCCATATTTATCCTTTAATTTGTCATAAATTTTAAGGTATGAATCAACGCAAATTTCATGTGGTCTGATGTTTTCTTTTAAGCCAAGGGTGCTTAAAACTTCTAAAACTTTTGCTTTATATGTTTTTAAATTTCCTAAGAGTTGTTTTCTAGGAGCTTTAAAACAGTCTTTTAGAAAATTTTTGAAATTTTCTATTTCGCAAAGTTCATTAAAATCCTTAGTTTTAATCAAACTCATTACCGCTGATATAACTTTTGGCGGCGGATTAAAACATTGTGGATCAACATCAAAAAGTATTTTTCTTTCGCAAATCATTGCACTTAAAACACCTAAGGAAGAAAACTCACTATTTCCTTCTTTAGCGCAGAATTTTTCAGCCATTTCTTTTTGCACCATTACAATAAGCCCTAGACAATTTTTATCTTCTAAAGCTTTTAATATAATGTGACTTGCAACATAATAAGGCAAATTTGCAACCAAAAAATATGGTTTTTCATCAAGACTAGGATTAAAAGCTTCGCTTGCGTCTTGATGGATCAAGTTAAATTTTCCACATTCAAGTTCTTTTTGAAATTTCTTTTTTAAAATAGGTATAAGATCATTATCGATTTCATAAGCTTTTACTTGAGAAATTTTTAAAAGTTCTTGCGTTAAATCACCTAAGCCAGGCCCAATCTCAATGATATTGTTCATCTCTTTGGGTATGGCTTGGATGATTTTTGCTAATACGCTTTTATCGATTAAAAAATTTTGTCCGTATTGTTTTTTTGCTTTAACCATAAGAAATAATTTTATCTAAAAATTCTTAATTAAGTCTTTTTAGGTAGAATTATTTTTGTAAAATTTCATAAGGATCAAAATGATTGTTTGTGCGGGTGGAAATGAAAATTTTTCTTTTGCAAAAGCTATAGGTATAGGTTTGGTTGAATCAGCTTTTCATTTGGGTCAACTTTGCTTCAAAGAAAAACCATCAAAACTTATATTTATAGGAACTTGTGGGCTTTATGATAAAGGAGAAATTTTAGAAATTTATAGAAGTTCATATGCTTTTAATGTAGAATTTTCTAAAATTTCACACGCTTTTTATACTCCTACAAAATATGAAATTTGTTTAGAAAAAGAAAATGTTTCTCGTGAAACAATCAAGATCAATTCTTCAAATTATATTTGTCAAAATTCAAAAGCAGCAAAAGAATTTTCGAAATTAGGTTTTTTTGCAGAAAATATGGAAGCCTTTTCTGTTTTGAGCGTAGCTAAAAATTTAAATATTGATGCAGAGTGTATTTTGTGTGCAACAAATTTTTGCAATGAAAATGCTCACGAAGATTTTATAAAAAATCATCAAAAGGCAAAAGAAAAATTAGAAGAATACTTAAAAAAATATCATTATATTTAAAAATTCAAAAAGGAAAATAATTTTGAAAGAGCTTGTTAATATTTTAGATTTTTTACCTGAAGAATTAGGAGAAAAAATCAAACCGATGTTTCGCGTGAAACAAATTTATCAATGGATTTATCAAAAATACGCCAATAATTTTTCTGATATGTCAAGTTTACCAAAAGATCTACGTTTAGAACTTGCGCAAAATTTTCATTTCTCTCCTGTAAAATGTGTTAAAAATGAGCAAAGTAAAGATGGAAGTATAAAATATCTTTTTGAACTTATCGATGGTTTAAGGGTAGAAAGCGTGCTTTTACCTATGAAAAAAGAAAAAATAAACACAGAAGGCAAAAGAATTTCTCATGCGAGATACACTATCTGTGTTTCTTCTCAAGTGGGTTGTAAAAGTGGCTGTAGTTTTTGTCTTACCGCTAAAGGTGGCTTGAAAAGAAATTTAAGCACAGGAGAGATAGTTGGACAAATTTTATGGATCAAAAAACAAAACAATATCCCTTACGAACGCCGTGTAAATATAGTATATATGGGTATGGGCGAGCCTTTGGATAATCTTAAAAATGTTTCTAAAGCGGTAAAAATTTTAGCACAAAATGATGGGCTTGCCATAAGTCCTCGCCGTCAAACCATCAGTACTAGCGGTTTGGCAAAACAAATCAAAGAATTAGGTCAAATGAATTTAGGTGTTTTACTTGCTATATCATTGCATGCAGTTAATGATGAGCTTCGAACCGAACTTATGCCTATCAATAAAGCTTATAATATCGCTGCGATTATGGATGCGGTGCGTGAATTTCCTATAGATCAAAGAAAAAGGGTAATGTTTGAATATCTTTTAATTGATGGTATCAATGATAAGCTTGAACACGCTAAAGAATTAGTCAAGCTTTTAAATGGCATTAAAGCTAAAGTGAATTTAATACTCTTTAATCCGCATGAAGGAAGCTTATATAAACGCCCTAGTTTAGAAAACGCGATTAAATTTCAAGATTTACTCAGCAATAAAGGTGTAACTTGTACTATAAGAGAAAGTAAAGGGCTTGATATCTCAGCTGCTTGTGGACAGCTTAAAGAAAGGGCAAAAGAACAATGACAATGCTAGATATTTTTGAAATCGTTTTTATAACAGCTGTTGTGATTATAGGTTTTGGTGGAATTGTTTTTGTAGTAACAAAAGAAAAAAAATAATTATTACATTTAATGGTGTCAAGGGGGAGACTTGAACTCCCGACCTCCGGCTTATGAGACCAGCGCTCTAACCAGCTGAGCTACCCTGACTAAAAATAAAAATATAATTATACTACTTTTTACTAAAAATTTTCTGATTTTTTAAAAAAATAATTTTATTTTCAATATTTAAAAAATTTCTTTATTTTTAAAGCTTTTATAGATATAATGAACGCTTTATTTCATAGACAGGTGTCCGAGCGGTTGAAGGAGCACGCCTGGAACGCGTGTAAAGTGCAAGCTTTCGAGGGTTCGAATCCCTTCCTGTCTGCCATTCTTATTTTTAATATTTAAAATATTATTGTTTTGTCAAAAGTTATTTTATTGTTTATAAATTCTTAAATTTTTGATAAAATATTAAAAATTTTATTTATTAGGTTTTTTATAATGCTACAATCAAGACTTTTAATGAATTTAAAAGGAATAGGAATATCTTTTATACCAAGATATTTTTCAAATAAATTTAGATAAAATTTTTAATGATATTTTAAAATACAATATTAAAGACTTAGAAGAAATACAAACTCGAGTTAAATATTATAATCAAATAAATGAATTTTTTACACCTACAGCAAAGGAAAAAATAGGAAAATTTCCTTTTAAAAGCACCTCTTATGCTTTTGATGCTTATGAAATCAGTAAATACTTTAAAGATGAATTTTTATGGAATAAAGAATTTGGCGATGTAAGACATACTTTTAAAGAAGCAACTATTTGCAAATCGAGATCTTTGGAAAATAATATAAATAATATTTTATTAAAACTTGATAAAAATAGGCACTTTTGCTTTTTAAAAGATAACATAAACTATGAAAATAAAAAGGATATAGCGATATTTAGAGGAGCAGTATATCAAAAACATCGAAAAGAATTTTTTGATTCTTATTTTGGTAGAACTTTTTGCGATATAGGAGATACTTCAAAACAACCTAGCCAATGGAAAAAAAACTTTTTAAACAAAAAAGAACAAATGAAATATAAATTTATAATTTCTTTAGAGGGTAACGATGTAGCAAGCAACTTAAAATGGGCTATGAATTCTAATTCTTTAGTTTTAGCTCCAAAAATAACTTGCGAAACTTGGTTTATGGAAGGAACTTTAAAACAAAATTATCACTTTGCTTTGATTGATAATGAGAATTTGTCAGCAGTAATTGAATATTTTAAAAGTCGCCCAAAAGATGCATTGGAAATTATTAATAATGCTCATCAATATATTAAGAAATTTTTAAGAATTCCATATAGGAATTTTGGTTTTGACCAAATATTTTTATTACTCTAGACAACTTGAACTTAACAAAAAAAGAGATATTTTAGAATTAATCAAATAGTAAATTACTCTCATTAATTCTCTAATTTTTCATAAAAAATAAATCTTTTTATACATATATTACATCATAAATTAAAAATTTGATTTTAGTTTTCAGCCAAAAACAAGTAATATTGCGATAAAATCTCAGACTTATAAAGGGGCATTAGCTCAGCTGGGAGAGCACAACGCTGGCAGCGTTGGGGTCAGCGGTTCGAACCCGCTATGCTCCACCATATGGTTCCGTAGCTCAGCTGGTAGAGCACTACCTTGACATGGTAGTGGCCGTTGGTTCAAGTCCAATCGGAGCCACCATCACCCTTCCTTATACAAAGGATTATCATGCAAAACACTATCATACAAAAAGCCATCCATAAAGATTTAAATTCTATACTTGAAATCACAAAAGATGCTTTAAATGCTATGAAAACTATGAATTTTCACCAATGGGATGAGAATTATCCCAATGAAATAGTTTTTCAAGAAGATATACAAGCACAAGAACTTTATGTGTTTAAAGAAAATGATGAAATTTTAGGCTTTATCTGTATCAATGAAAAATTTGAACCTGAATTTTACAAACAAGTTATTTTTAACAAAAATTATGATGATAAAGCCTTTTATCTACACCGTTTAGCCGTCAAACAAAATGCAAAAGGCAAAGGCGTGGCACAAAAACTTTTAAATTTTTGCGAAAATTTTGCCTTGGAAAATCACAAGGCAAGTTTAAGAGCAGATACTCATAGTAAAAATTTTCCTATGAATTCGCTTTTTAAAAAGCTTGATTTTAATTTTTGTGGAAACTTTGACATACCTAATTACCAAGATCCTTTTTTAGCTTATGAAAAAATTCTAAACCAAAAAGCTTTTTGAGTTTTTTTCATAGGCTTTGATTTGTGCTTCATGTTTTAAAGTTAAAGCTATATTATCAAGTCCTTCCAAAAGACAAATTCTGTGAAAATCATCTAAATCAAAAGAAAAAATCTTATCTTTAAAAAATACTCTTTTTTCCAACAAAGAAATTTCTATATTTTTATCTTGGGATTTTTTTAACTCATCAACTATTCCCAAAACCTCATCTTTAGCAAGTTCTATGGTAAGCAAACCATTTCCTAAGGCATTGTTTTTAAAAATATCCGCAAAAGAAGGTGCGATAATAGCTCTAATACCATAATCAACCAAAGCCCAAGGCGCATGCTCTCTTGAAGAGCCACTACCAAAATTTTCAAAACTTACCAAAATAGAGCTATTTTGATATTCTTTTTTATTGAGATTAAAATCCATATTTAAAACACTTTCTTTATCATCTAAATAACGCAAATCATGGAACAAATGCTTGCCAAAACCTTGCTTAGACACTGCAAGTAAAAATTGTTTAGGTATAATTTGATCTGTGTCTATGTTGGCATATTCTAAAGGACAAGCTATACCTTTATGTATAATAAATTTTTGCATATTAAACTCCTAAATACTTTCTATTATCACAAATAACACCTTCTATGGCACAAGCTGCCGCACTTGCAGGACTCATCAAATGAGTGATAGAACCTTTACCTTGTCTGCCTACAAAGTTACGATTTGAAGTTGAAGCAACTCTTTGACCTGAATTTGCTTTGTCATCATTCATACCAAGACACATAGAACACCCTGCATATCTCCACTCACACCCTGCCTCGATAAAAATCTTATCAAGTCCTAAATTTTCAGCTTCTTTTCTTACTTGCATTGAACCAGGCACGATTAAAGCTTTAACATTTTTATGAATTTTGCGCCCTTTTAAGATATCAGCAGCTATTTTAAGATCTTCTAAACGCCCATTTGTGCAAGATCCTATAAATACAATGTCGATTTTTACCCCTTCTATAACTTGATCTTGCTCTAAATTTACATAATATAAAGCATCAAGCAAAGATTTTTGCTCGCTTTGATTTTTAAAATCACTTATTTTTGGAATTTTTTCATCTATGCCAATCACTTGCGAAGGATTTGTTCCATAGCTAATTTGTGGTTTTATCTTGCTTACATCTAGAGTAATACTCGCATCATATTTTGCTCCTTCATCACTTCTTAAACTCTTCCAATACTCACAATACTTTTGAAATTCTTCTCCTTTAGGTGCAAATTCCTTTCCCTTAATATACTCAAAAGTGATCTCATCAGGAGCTATCATACCTACTTTCGCTCCAAATTCTATAGCCATATTACAAAGAGTCATTCTAGCTTCCATACTTAGATTTCTTATAAGTTCTCCGCAAAATTCTATAGCATAGCCTGTGCCTTTTGCCGTGCCGTATTGTGCGATCAAATATAAAATCAAATCCTTAGCATAAACGCCTTTTTGAAACTGCCCTTTACATTCGATTTTCATAGTTTTAAGTTTGGCTTGTTTTAAAGTTTGCGTTGCCATGACATGCTCTACTTCACTCGTGCCTATACCAAAGGCTAAAGCTCCAAAAGCCCCATGTGTTGCCGTATGAGAATCCCCACAAACTAAAGTAACCCCAGGTAAAGTAAAGCCAAGCTCAGGACTTACTATATGAACTATGCCTTGATTTTTATCTCCAAGTCCTAAAAGCCTTACTCCAAATTCCTTAGTATTTTGCATCAAAGTTGTAATTTGCTCTTTTGCCATATCAGAACAAGCATTTAAATCCACACTTTTAGTTGAAACATCATGATCTATAGTAGCCAAAGTTAAATCCGCTCTTGCCATTCTACGCTTAGCCATTTTAAGCCCTGAAAATGCTTGAGGGCTTGTTACTTCATGGATTAAATGTCTATCGATATAAAGTATAGGAAGTTCGTTTTTGCCTTCATAAACCACATGAGCATCAAAGACTTTCTCATATAAAGTTTTAGCCATTATTATTCTCCTTTAAAATTTCTAAAATACAATCCCCCATTTCATCGGTATTTAAATACGACTTAGCATTTAAATCCTTAGTCATTTTTCCTTGTGCCAATGCTAAAGATATAGCATTTTCTATATCCTGTGCGGCTTGTTCTTCTTTGAAACTATACTTTAACATCAAAGCCGCACTTAAAATTTGAGCTATGGGATTGGCTATATTTAAATGAGCTATATCAGGCGCACTTCCACCTGCTGGCTCATAAAGTCCAAAACCTTTATCGTTTAAACTTGCTGAACTTAACAAACCCAAAGATCCATTAATGGCAGCTAACTCATCACTCAAAATATCACCAAAAAGATTTGAACAAAGCATAACATCAAAAATGCTAGGATTTTTTACAATCTGCATCGCAGCATTATCCACATACATATACTCTAAGCTTATATCTTTATAATCTTTTGCAACATTTGCCACCACTTCTCGCCACAAAATAGAACTTGCTAAAACATTCGCCTTGTCGATTAAATGCACTTTTTTCTTTCTTATTCTTGCACTTTCAAAAGCGATATGAGTTATCCTTTCTATCTCTTTTTTAGTGTAAATTTCAGTATCATACGCACTTTCTTTGCCTAAATCTTGCTTGCCAAAATAAATCCCACCTGTAAGCTCTCTAACACATAAAATATCCACTCCTTTTTGGATAATCTCATTTTTTAAAGGTGAAGCATGAGTTAAACTTTCATAAATTTTACAAGGACGCAAATTTGCAAACAAATTAAAATGCTTTCTTAAAGGCAAAAGCGAGGCTCTTTCAGGTCTTTGATCTATGGGCAAATTATCCCATTTAGGCCCACCCACAGAACCAAATAAAATCGCATCACTTTGCTCACAAAGCTTTAAAGTTTCATCACTTAAAGCCACTCCATAAGCATCTATACTTGCACCGCCTATTTTAGCTTCATTAAATTCAAAACTAAAATTGTATTTTTGTGAGATAAAAGTTAAAATTTTTAAAGCTTCTTTCATCACCAAAGGCCCTATGCCATCTCCTGCTAAGACAGCTACTTTATAAGTTTTCATGCCATTTTCCTTTCTTCTACTTTTAAAGAGCGATAAATCGCATTGTAAGCACTCACAAAAGCTTGTGCTGAAGCTTCTATAACATCTGTTGAAAGTCCTTTTCCATGGAATTTTCTCCCTTTAAATTCCAAATCCACATCCACTTGCCCTTGAGCATCTACTCCTGAACTTTTTGCATTGATACTATAAGCTTTTAACACAGGCTTTAAATTTGTTATCCTAGCAATGCAGTTAAAAACTGCTTCAACAGGACCATTTCCTGTGCAAGCTTCAGTTTTTAGCTCTTCTTTGATACGCATACAAACACAAGCGGTTGGGATATTTCCACTGATCACACTTAATTTTTCAAGTATAAATTCATTTTCTTCTTCATTTTCATAGCTTAAAAACATCAAAGCTTCTAAATCATAATCATATACTTGACCCTTTTTATCCGCAAGGCGTAAAAAACGCTCATAAACATCATCTAAATTATAAGTATTTTCATCATAGCCTAAATTTTCAAGGCAAGTTTTTATCATAGCCCTTCCACTTCTTGCTGTCATTAACATACGATTTTCATGAATTCCTATGGCACTAGGGCTTATGATCTCGTAAGTTTGCCTATTTTTAAGCACTCCATCTTGATGAATGCCTGAACTATGAGAAAACGCATTGCTACCCACTATAGCTTTATGCGAAGGTATGCTTTCATTAGTGATAGCTGAAACCAATTTTGAAGTTTTAGAGATATTTTCACATTTAATATCAGTATAAAAACCTTTTAAATAATCTTTCCTAGTTTTTATCGCCATAACCACTTCTTCTAAAGCACAATTGCCCGCCCTTTCGCCAAGTCCATTTATAGTGCACTCTATCTGTCTTGCACCTTGTAAAATAGCACTTAAGCTATTGCCCGTTGCCATACCTAAGTCATTGTGACAATGCACAGAAATGATAGCTTTGTCTATATTTGGCACTTTGTTAAATAAAATTTTGATGATATTAGCAAATTCACTTGGCAAGGTATAGCCTACGGTATCTGGGATATTTATAGTTTTAGCGCCTGCTTTTATCGCATTTTCCACCATAAAACAAAGATTATCTATAGGAGTTCTTCCTGCATCTTCGCATGAAAATTCTACATCATCAGTATAAGATCTTGCTCTTATAATCGCTCTTTTTGCCATAGACAAAATTTCATCAAAATCTTTTTTTAATTTATCTTGTATATGCAAAGTTGAAGTGGCTATAAAAGTATGAATTCTAAAATGCTTTGCCACTTTTAAAGCTTCATAAGCCATATCTATATCTTTATCCAATGCTCTAGAAAGTGCACAAATAGTTGAGTTTTTAACCTTAGAAGCGATCTTTTGCACCGCTTTAAAATCCCCTTGTGAAGATACCGGAAAACCTGCTTCTATAACATCTACGCCTAAATTTTCAAGCGCTAATGCAATTTGTAATTTTTGATTGATACCCAAAGAACTGCCTAAAGCTTGTTCTCCATCTCGCAAAGTGGTATCAAAGATTATGATTTTATTATCTTTCATGATTTAATCCTTTAAAACCAAACAGACTGAATGAATTAAAAATTCAAAAACTTAACAACAACAATAAAAAATTAAAAATGTAAAAAATGATTAAAAATAAAATTGAGTTTTAGAGTGAAAGTTGCAGTAGCAGATTAAAAGTATTGTCTTTACTTTTTTGTTGGACTGAATTTGAAATTTCAAAAATTTGTTTCATCTTTTCCTCCTTTGTTAAAATTAATACTTAATGTATCATATTTTTAGTAAATGTGTTTGTAAAATTCTTAAATTAAGAAAATTATTGATATAATTGTAATTTTAAGTAACAAAAAGGAAGTTGATGTTAAAAGAACTCTTAGAGATTAAAAAAGAAATGGAACCTGTTATCCACGAAGCCAACGTGAAATTAAATGTCCTAGCTCGTGAAGTCATAGTCCGAAAAAAAGAATACGAAATTTATGGGCCTATGGTAGATCGTGTTTATCTTGATAATGCCATTTATGTTAAAGTTATGTCAAGTGGACGCGATGTAAAAACAGACAATGTGACTATAAAAAATGGTTTTTATATGGTTTTTGTTGCCCCTGAAAAAGAAAGTACAAAAGATATCAAAAATAAACTCAAAGTAGCTTATGAAGGACTTGATAACAAATTTATCGCTACACTTATACGATCTTGCCAACGCTTTAAAGAGATCATAAACAAAACCCAAGCTACACTTGCTAAAGCTTCTAAAATGAATGTGGTAGTAAAAACGAATTTAGGTGAAGCAAGTGCTGCTCTAAAATTTAACATCACTATAGAATATACTAAAGAGAATCAAAAACTCACTCGTGAAAATTCAAAATCAGCAGGAAGTTTCAGAGATACTAAAACTTATATCAATCTTGTAGTAGAAAAAAATACAGATTCTCAAATTTGTGAAAAACTACTTGATGATGTTGAAAAATACTTTATCGGTGGAGGTTGATCACTCACCGATAAATTTTACCCCCATAATCTTACGCAACTTATCCATCAAAGACATCACTTTTAAAATCTCATCATGTTTCATTGCGTCGCATTCTATCTTGCCTTGCTCTAAGGCCTCAAAACAAGCTTTAAATTCATACTCAAAACCATTGATTTGATTTGGCACAGCTAAGCTTTTGATACATTTTCTATTTTGATTATAAAGCTCTATAAGAGTAGGGTTGTTGATATTATCCACGCTTATATAACCTTTTGTCCCATTGATAGTTCCTTTGCGATCATTTATCATAGCCACACTCGAATTTAAAAAAGTAAAAGTTCCTTTACTAAACTCTAAAATCACCCCATTACTCTCATCTACACCGCTAGGCATTTTTTTACAAGTTGCCATTATATTTTTAATCTCATCTTGTATAAAACTAAGGGCAAAATTTAAAGTATAAACTCCCACATCAAGCAAAGCCCCACCCCAAGCTCTAAGCTTTGTATGCGGTATATATCCTTAACATTATAAGCTAGATTTGCTTCTATACTTACTAACTCTCCTATAAAACTTGCTCTACCAAATGCCTTCAGCCAAAAGCAAATTTTTAGCTCTTGCTAATTCTATAAGCTCTTTAGCCTCTTTGGAATTTAGTGTAAAAGACTTTTCACAAAGCACATTTTTAGCATTTTGAAGGCAAAGTTTTATGTGAGAGTAATGCAAAGAATGCGGGGTAAACAAGATCAATATTTTCATCTTTTACAAGCTCTTCATAATTTGTATAAAATTTAGAAAAACCATAAGCACTAGCAAATTCCTTAGCATTACTTAAAGATCCTACAGCATAAGGAGTAAAACCGGCTTGTTTTAGCATAGGTGCGACTTTAGAAGCTATGGCTCCTGCACCTAAAAAAGCGACATTTCTTCTCATTTATTTCCTTAAAATTTTTCTAAAATATGTAAATATTCTATAGTTTTATTTTGTTGACAAATACGCTTAGAATCTGCTTTAAAACGCTGATAAATTTGGCTTTTAAAATCATATTTTCCATATTTTTCAAAGATTTGTCTAATTTGCTCTAAAGAAAGCAAACCTTCATCGTTATAACTTAAAAAAATGAATTTAAAATCAGCATTTTTAATTAAATCTTCTAAAGCATCAAAAACCAAATTTTTCTTACACCAAGCAGATTTTTCATAGGCTCTTAAGCCCGTTTTTCCTTGTGGGATAAAATCATCATACATTGCAATGGAATTAAGCACATGATAATTTGCTCCATATTCTCTAGAATTGTAAGGCGGATCAAGATAAAGAATATCACCTTTGATTTTTTTGATTAAATCATTTGCATTTTCATTAAAAACCAAGTGTTTTGTATGGGTGCATTCAAATTCTGCAGGCAATAATATAAGTTCTTTTTGTGCTGATGGTTTAAGATGTTTTAAAAAAGCCCCATAAACAGATGCTGTATTGGCTACTTTATCAGCACTTTCCAACAAAGAGGCTAACAAAAAATAACATTCTTTTTCGTTAATAAAATTATCGTATTTCCACTCTGATATTTTAATACGCATACTATCAATTTTCATTGCATTAAAATCGCTAAAATACTGCCTATTTTCGCCACCACCTAAAGAATAATGTTTATATATTTTTCCTTTTATAGGATTAATTTTTGCAATATTATTTAATTCCTTAATTAATTCTTTGCTACGCTTTATTTTTACAGTGTTTTCTATATAATTCTTAGCTAAAACAAAACTATAAAATTCTTTATCATTAGAAATCACTTTTTCAACTTTATTTTTAAATTTTTTCCCAACAGCTGAAGTTCCAGCAAATAAATCTATAAAAGTACATTGTTCTAAATTAATATCGCTTTTTGCTAAAATATCATTAATACTCTCAAATAAAAAATCTAAAAGTTTTACTTTAGAGCCAATATAGTTCATTAAAATATTCTTTCAAATTGAATTTGATTTTCAGATATAAAAAACTCTATATAAATCAAAGGTAAAGTATTATTATTAATACTAAATTTCTGCACTTCTTCATAAAAAATTTTATAATTTGTAGAATTTTTATTAGTTTTTCTACATATAATTACCGGTAATATAGAGGATTGATGATTAGGGACATAATATTGATTTAGCCAATTAATATATCTTTGCATTTGCAGTATTATTTCAGGATAAACTTCACAAGATTTTAATTCTACGGGAATAACTTTTTTGTATATAAGTCCATTTATATTTATAGAGCTAGAAGCCATTATATCAATACTTTGCATACCAACTCCACAACCTACTTCATTACCCAACCATTCTATATGCTCATTTGATAAAAGTCCAAAAAAATGTGTTTTATAAAATTCTTGTAAAATATAAACCTGTAGATGCATTTCAAATTGTTTACCATCATAATATTTTTGAAATAATCTAGGCAATATATTAATTTTTTCCATTCTGCCACTATAATTCAAACTAAAATTAGTATTTATTATTTTCTGTAAATATACATCAAAACTATATCTATTATAAGATAAATTAACAAAATTATTTTTTTTTCTTATTAAATTTATTAATCTATCACTTTCATACATAGTAATCATAGTATTTCCACGATTACCTTTTAATTTTCTATAAATTAAACTCCATAGCATCTGATTTGGTGAAATAATATCTTTAATTTCATCTAAAGCTTCCCATTCTGTAATACCTTCTGCATAAACTTCACAAGGTTCAATAAAACAACGAAAAGTTAAAGATTTTTTCAACTCATCTTTTAAAAATTGTTTATCATCATTATTATTATCTAAAAACACCAATGAACTAATCTTAAAAAAACCATAAAATTTTCCTTCATAAATACCATTCTCGCAATTTTGCTGTAAATAAAAAATTACTAAATCACCAATTTGCACTCTTGAAAAATCTGCAATTAAACATAAAATGGAATTTTCACTTGTTGGATGCAAAGATGTATTGTAGTTATTATTAAAGTCCACATAATAGTCTTTATTTCCAGTGCCAACAAACCCATATTCTAAATGATATTTAAAAGTATTAACATCTACTATAAAAACATGAGTTGTCATATTATTTCAACTTTCTATGAATAGTATTTTTATCACATTTATTGCAAAATTTTATCTGACAAAACCTATTAGGATTATTTGGATCACTTTCAAACTCATATCCGTCTTTTCTTAAATCTCTAATAATAGCAGCAGATTGAGAAGATAATTTTCCAAAATCACAAATAGAACAATGCCATTCTTTATCTTTTACAATATCCAATATTTTTTCTTTATTATTCATATTTTATCCTTAAATTCATTTCATATTAAATTTATTTAATATAAACTCTTCTACTTCTTTGGAAATTCTTTTAATACTTTCTTTTCTATAAGCGACAGGATCATATTGATAACAACCGATACAGCCTAATTCTTTGGTATAATTTTCATCTCCTTTATAAAAATTATAAGGATTTCCTAAAATATTTCTAGCATCCCATCTTATATTTGTTTCTTTACATCTTTTACAAATTTGTCTTTTAATATCATTAGCGGCTTTACATAAAGGTTGAAAATCTTCTAATTTTTGCAAGTTAATATTAGATACTCTTAAATCTTGTTTTCTTCCATCTTTATGGTCGATTTCTATTTTCGTATTTTCAGATTTTCCATTAATTCCAAGCATAACACAATTTTTATTTTTATAAAAATCTTTAATATCTTTCCTTATATTTTGATTAAATTGCGTTTGTGTATTAAAACCTGCGAGTCTTATTCTATCAATAGAATTTCCATTGCTCTTGGTCTTATCAAATTCTATCTTATATTTTTTTGCTAAAGCACTACTAGTACGACACCAACTTCCACCATTTCCAAGTTGTAAATTTTTGTATTTATTAACAAATTCTTTTACATCTACCCAACGAGAAAAACCGTTTTCATTCGGCAAAGCAATTTCTAAAAATAACTCCATTTTAGTTACTTTCATTTTTGAATCCTTCAAATTTTATCCTATCAACAGAATTTCCTTTTGTTATATTCGTATCTTTTGTTATTATATATGTTTTACTTAAATAACTGGTCTTTCTAGTAGATGGAAATCCATTTATCTGCTTTATTAATTTGTTCTCTAGCTATCCACTTGGAACAACCATTTTCATTTAAATTTGCTAATTTCAACAATTTTTTTCATCTTCTGTCATTAAAACTCCTTTTTAAATACAAAAATATACTCATGCTTAAAAATATAATAATCACTCCTTAATGCTCTATATCTCCATATAGCATTAATACCTAGTTTTCCACGATTTCCTTCTATATTTTTAATAACAATTCCCTTTAGTTTAACTTTAAAATTTTGTTTTATTAAATTCATAAGCTCAAAACCCAAAGGGACAATTTCGCTATTTCTATATAAATCTGCTATCACTAAAGCAAAATAACGATTTTTTTCTAAGTATTTTAACAAATTTTGACAAGTAAGTAAAATTTTATCTTTAAATTCTTTCAAATCTGAAATTTGACTTAAATCCTCTTTTTTCTCACTAAATTTAACTATATCCATATAAGGTGGATGTAAAATAATAAACTGAGATTTTTTGCTTTCAAGTTTATTCAAAGCATTTTCTAACAACTCATCAACTTTTTTTATATCAGTATTATCACAATTTCCTAAAAAATAGCGCTTATTATCAAAATTTATCCCGAAGTTGTCTAATACAAATTCCAAAATGCTCTCATTAATATCAAATCCTATGCATTTTCTATTTAATTTTTCACATTCATAAAGCGTTGTTCCGCTTCCTAAAAAAGGATCTATAATTAAATCATCTTTTTTTGTATAACGACGGATGAGCTGATTAGGAATTTGTGGTATAAAATTACCATGATAAATATTTCTATGCTTTCCACTTTTATCACGACTAGCAATAAGCCATAAAGAATCTGTATTTATATCACAACTTTTCCAGTTGTTCAAATCAAGATCGTTAAATTTCACTTTGGCACTACCATATCGCTACGACATTCTATCACCGTATGCACATTTCCACGCGGGTTAAAATCCCCCACAACTTTAATCCATTTTGGTTTTAATTTATCTTTTAAAGTATTATAAATTTCATTGATACTTGCTTCATGTGAAACATTTCTATACATAAAAGTATTGATATAAAGTTTTATAGCCTTAAGCTCAACCACAAATTTATCAGGCATATACTCAAGATAAATCGTCGCAAAGTCAGGATAACCCGAACGCGGACAACAACACATAAATTCAGGCAAAGTGATTTTAATGATATAGTCATTTTTCGCATCATTTGGCCAAATTTCCATATTTTCTACATCAAATTCTTTGATTTCCTTTTCACCATAACGCATAAATTTCCTTAAATTTAAATTCGAGCAAAAATTATAACAAAATAAGTTTTTAAAACGATTATGATACAGATAAGAAAATGCAATTTTATTGCAACTCACCCCTAGCAAGAGTGAGTTAGCAATAAATTGAAGGCAGTTCAAGCCTAAGCCTAGTATTACAAGACTACCAAGATAGGCTTGTAAAGCAAGGCTTGCTCCCTTAAAGGGAGCAAAAAACAATATTTTATAGAATACTAAGCTTAAATTATTGTTTAAGCTGGATTAGAGTTTGGAGCATTTGATCACTCGTTGAAATGGTTTTTGAGTTTGCTTGATAACCTCTTTGAATGATAATAAGCTCTGTTAAAGAACGACTTAAATCCACATTTGACATTTCAAGAGCTGAGGTTTTCATCTCACCACGACCTCCTGTTCCTGCTTCACCTACTACGATATTACCACTATTTGCAGTGACTTTAAAAAGATTTCCACCAATTTCCTCAAGACCTGAGTTATTTGCCACTGAAGCCATTGCGATTTTTGCTACAGCAAAGGTTTTGCCATTAGTAAATTCACCTAAGATATTACCTTTATCATCCACACGGATAGCATCAGGTTTTAAGTTACCTGAAGTATAACCATCAGTTGCCTGTCCTGTTAGAGTTGAAGCAGAATTTGAGCTTACAAGGCCGTCATTGCTTCCACTTGTTCCAAAGGAAAGTTTGATTTGTTGATTTGGTGCGGCACCATTGTTTGGTGAGAAATTTATCGTTCTTGGTGTATAACTAGCTAAAGAGCCGTCATTGTTAAATCTAGCTGTTCCTACGATGATATTGTTTGGTCCTTCGCCTGTAGTGTTAATCTCTGCAGGTTCAGGTACACGGATGATCATTTGCCATTCATTACCCCCATCTTGAGTGGTGCTTTGCTTAACAAACTGCACTTCTAAAGTGTGTTTTGAACCTAAAGAATCATAAATTTCAAGCCCCGCCGAAAAAGCAGAAAGCTTAAGTTGTTCGCTTTCTTTGATCTGATTTCCTATAACCAAAGGACCATCGAAAGCTTTAAAAATAGCAGTGAAAGCATCATTAGTACTTACAGTTCCTTGTTTGTTACTATAAGCTGTTATATTAAAACTCATATTTTTTGGATCTGTTGTAGTGGCATTTCCTACACCATTAATAGCATTTGGTGGAACAGTTGATTGTTCATTAGCATTGGAAATAGCAAAATGTCCATCTGCCGTTACTACTACTTTTATATTTTGATTAATATCAGCTGCAGCAAAAGTTCCACTTCCATCATAATCAACCCCATATCTAGCATCCCTTTGTAAAAGTTCTCTTAAATCTTCTGTGGTTCTAAAAGTTCTTACATTAGTATTTAAAAGTCCACCATTAACAGCATCCCAATAAGCTGCTGAACCTGGTTCAGTTGGTCTTGTAGTTGCATTAGCACCAGGCTGGAATGCTGGTCCACCGTCAGGATTATACATAGGACCTATATCCACAGGGTTTGAACTATAAATATATTTATGTGCTGTTATTATTTGTGCATTTAGTCCACCAGTAAGCTGAACATTCGTAGCTGCTTGAGGAGGTTGTGGTGTAAATGTAATATTTGTAGCTGTCCACAAAGAAGAACCATTTTTATTAATAGTCGGTGTTCCAGCCTGTCCATTACCATTATTATTAAATGTAAATGTTTGATTGTTGTTATTCCATACAGCATTCCAAAGCTCACCTGCTGTATTGGTATTGGCAACCACAAGATTGATATTTTTCATATTATCTGTTGTGCCATCAGCATTATCATTGACAAAATCAATTCCACTACCATCCTTATTTTTAACCGCTTTTACACCTGTTCCATCCCTTGTATCCGTTGGTGCAGTAAAGGTATTGATATAAGCAATAGCATCATCAATACTTTGAATATCAGCATTTTGAATTCTAACCCCATTTAAAGTTATATCTAAATTCACTTTTTGATTAGCTGTTCCCCAAAAAGCAGCAGTTTGATTTTGCTGTAAATTTGGATCAAAAGCATTTACTCCTACTTTATTGGTAGAATATGTTGCATCTGCATAAGATACCCAAATTCCTTGTCCATCTCTAAGATTAAGTCCTTGTCCTTTCGCGTTAAAAAGTGATCCCGCATCCACACCCTTTTCTGTCACTTCTACAGAATTCTTAGAAGTCGTATAAAACTGAGTAGTTCCTGTATCATTTTCATCTTCTGCTCTTTGGGTTTTAGTATTCCATCCATGAACAGAATCAAGTGCATAAAGATTTCTACTTGAAGTTCCTATATTTAAACCACTATTTAAATTCGCTTTGATAGCAACTTCAGTAGATTTTGCTGCAGGGATATGCATACCTGGATCGATAAAAATATTTTGTGGAGTTCTTGAACTATCTATAGTTTGATCATCCCAGTTGATATTCCACCCTTGGACAACAAAACCTGCATTATTAACAAAATTTCCATAAGCATCTAGTTTAAAATCCCCGCTCCTTGTAAGATAGTTTGTAAGACCACCATCATCGCTTACCATAAAAAAACCATCGCCATTTATAGCAACGTCAGTGTTTTTATCTGTGGTTTGAACTGAACCTTGAGAATGAATTCTAGTTGTAGAACTTACTGAAACGCCAAGACCGATTTGAAGTGGATTAGATCCGCCTCTTCCATCAGTTGGAGCTGTAGCGATTTTCACAGTTTGGCTAAACATAGTCCCAAAATCTGCACGAGAATATTTAAAACCAGTGGTATTAACATTTGAAATGTTATTACCTTCAACATCCATCGCAACTTGATGTGCTTGTAGTCCGCTTACGCCAGACCAAAGTGATCTCATCATCTTAAATCCTTTATAAAATATTGCTTTAAAAAATTTAACGCTTTGGCTTTAAAAAACTTTTGCGTTTATGTGAAGTTTACAAGCAAGTTCTGTTCCAACTTTTGAAATTTTTTATGAATTTTTTAAAAATTTATAGAAAAAATTTAAAGGTATTTTGGGAGTTTATGAAGCTTTGGGCTTTTGTGTAATGAAAATTACCAAAATCACACCCTAACTCTTAAATTTGCCGCATGGGTTAAAGCCACTGCGATAGCATCTGTGATATCCAAAGGCTTGATATCTTTACTAAGTCCTAAAAGCCTTTTTACCATAAAAGCAACTTGTTCTTTAGTTGCTTTGGCTTTTCCTGTAACGGCTTTTTTTACTTGTAAGGGAGTGTATTCTGCAAAGTCTCCATGAATTTGAAGAATTTTTAAAGATAGGGCTCCGCGAAATTGTGCGAGTTTTAAAACGGTTTTTGGATTGTAAGCAAAAAAGATATCTTCTATAGCCACCTCATCAAAAGAATGATTTTTAAAAATCAAGTCCAAACCCTCGCAAAGCTCTGTGATTTGATACTGTAAGGTACTTGGCTTTATCTTTATAAGTCCTGCTTCTATGAGAATGTTTTTTCCTTTGTTGGCTTCTATGATAGCATAACCGCAATTTCTTGAACCTGGATCTATACCTAAAATTTTCAAATTCATACCTTTTGAAAAATAAAATACAAAAGCGGATTTTAACCTTTTTTTATGAAATTTAAGATAAAATTTATACATTATGCAAAATTTAAAGAGAGATT